>CAIVHJ010000162.1 GCA_903905665.1 uncultured Phycisphaerales bacterium | reverse complement strand
TTCTCCCCTGTTTCCCCTCCATGGACGTGAACTACCAAATACTATCAACAGCGATAAGGTTTAACAATCTTTTTTTCTGAAATGATCCAATCAGACCTTAAATCCTTGGGATATTGATAGTTAAATCACTATTATCGGACGTAAAACGGATCAGAGAAATCGTTGTTTTCACGATTATCATTCATTTGAGTGATTGGCTGGAATTGATCCCCGATCTACAATGACTCTGTGAAGTTCCGCTTCCTCTACTCGCTTTTTGCCACGACCATTCTGATTTCCTGTGTTCAAACTGAGAATCGGCAGAGTATCTCCAGCGAACGTCAATCCGATCAGATTGAGAATTCCACTCGATGCAAATTCTTATCCCAGCAAGTAGCAACTCATTTGAGGAATCTGACGGATTTATCTTTTGAGGTTGTTGTTACCGAAGAGGGAATCAGGCCGGATGGAACCGTGGTTGAACCCAGAGAAGCGGCTCATGCCTTCGTCTCCATGTCCGGCGACAAAATCCATCTGGAAGTCTTCAAAAACAACAAACTGGTCGTCATCGTCAATCGAGACGGCAAAAACGTCACCGAATGGAATGAAATAGAACACAAAGCCATTCAATATCCCATTCCGAAACCGGAGGACCCGGAATACGGGAACCTCGTGCTTGGGGAGGGAATTGAGGGATGTGCGATCGGGACATTACTCAGGAGCTGGCTGGAAAAATCGGAAGATTCTCATATCAACTTTTACGAAAGTAAAATCGCCGAAGGGAAACCCATCGGCCCAGTCGAAGTGGACGGTCGAACCTGCGAGTGTGTCGTGTGGGAAAAAGAATCCCGGCCCCCGAACGAACCGGAATACCTCGTCGTACGACACCGGTTGTTCATTGATCCCGATGACTTTTTTGTTTACCGACGAGACACGGAACAAACCGGGTTCGACTCGTCCGACGGAAAGGTACTCTATCGGACTTTCCGATCAAAGATATTCCGAAACGTCAACACACAAAAAATCCCCGAAGTGACGTTTGATGCACAGAAAATTCTTGAACGAGCCGGAACGGAAAGGGGCAGGATAAAAGACTTAACCCCTTCTCAACACATTCTGAAAGGAGTCCTGCCATGAAAAACTCAATCTCCGTAATCGTAGTGATCACACTGTGTTGCTTTGGGTACCATCAGAAACTTGGCGCACAGGACAGGCAAATCGTTGTTCCAGATCGTGCAACCGTCTCCGACGAACCGCTATCTACTCTTGAATC
Organism: uncultured Phycisphaerales bacterium; assembly: GCA_903905665.1. Taxonomy (GTDB): domain Bacteria; phylum Planctomycetota; class Phycisphaerae; order UBA1845; family CAIVHJ01; genus CAIVHJ01. The sequence goes on along the minus strand of CAIVHJ010000162.1, from coordinate 6,277 downwards.
AAATCCATCGGTTTTTCGGATGGTGAACGACCAATCGGATATTCGCTGGGAACGAATTCAGGGCGATGACGCCGATCTGTACGAACTTCAAGTCGATGAATCTGACAATTCTTTCACTCTGCGCGACATGTCGCTTGATTTCAGTGATCCGTACCAAATTCATTGGCAGGGATACCTGAGCGATGAACCCGTTGAGGGTGTTTTGGTATTTGTTCCTTCTCAAAAAGATGGGTATGTCACGATTGAGTTCATGGGTGATATTCATCTGGTATTCGAGGTGCCGCGACACGAGATCGAGTCGAAGACCTTTGGTGGAATTACGCTCATTTCGACCCCTGCAACTCTTCTTCAAAAAGGGCCGGTACAGATCACCCCCAGACCCGGCATTGGTCTGAGCAAATGCAAGTGCTGTGGCGTCTCGCCGACGGGATCGTGCACTCAGAATCAATGTGACACGGCAGAAGAATGTACCGGGGGTATCTGTAAAAATGTTCTTGGTATGTCACAGACACAATAATTCCTCTGTGCCCTCTGCGTGCTCTGCGGTTATATTCATTTTCAATTTCTCTGTGTCCTCAGTGATCTCTGCGGGAGGCACAAAGCTCGAGCTTTGTGATTCCCCTTCCGCATTTTCTTCGCTGCCTGCTACCGGCTGTCGGCTGTCCGATTCTCATTCCGCATTTCTTCTTCAGTCCATCGGCTTGTCAAACAACACCGGCGCAGGAGCTGCAAGATCTTCAAGTTGCGGTAATGTGATTTTCGCACTTGACAAACCAATATTGAATGTTCCATCATCAGAATCAGCATACCAGCCAAGTACACATTGTGCTGGATAACCGCTTGTTTTCTGATGCTGAAGTACATATCCCGCAAGGGAAGATATATACGGATTAGTCGGGAACGGTTTTTTGATGTAAGGGCCGTAGGGACCGTTGGCCGAGCCGTCTTTGTTGGTGCTGTCAGTTAGTCGATATTTGAATGAGTCGGAAGGAGTTAGTGTGTTGATGACATCGAAACGGGGGTATTTCCAGTTGTGGTCACGTTTGTAGAGGGACATGGCTTCGTTGACGGTTTTGAGGTCCTGGGCGACTCTTGCGGCGAGGGCTTTTTGGCTTCCGAACGAGACCCGCGGGACGACGATGGCGGCGACGATCCCGATGATGCAGAGGATGATGACCAATTCGATCATCGTAAATGCTGAACGAACAGCAGGACTGAGGGCTGAGGACTGAGGACTGAGGGAAATGCGGAATGGAAATTGGGCAGCGGGTAGCCGGTAGCCGGAAGCAGGCAGCGAAGAAGATGCGGAATGAACAGAGACGCGACCGTGAGGGAGCGGACGGGGAAATGCTGAGTGCGGAATGATGAACGAGGAACGATCAGAAGCGTGTGTTTCGGCTGGCGTACGTTTGATTGCACAGTGATCCGTACCCATCGCGCCGGGGAAATCGGAGTGACGTGTCTTTTGATTTTTCATTTTCAATTCTCAATTTGAACACAAGTCGTTAGTTGTTAGTTGTTAGACATTCGTAATTCGCAATTCTGAATTCGTTGTGCTCCCCTCACAGGTATCCCTGAAGTGTACAATACAGCCGCCGTCGGAGACAAAACCACGGCCGATAAGCAGCAAACCCGGTCATGTCGCCTGTGTTTCATCCCCGAAGAAAAGCTAAATCGAATAGCCGGTGCGGTGCAGAGAATACGGAATCTTGAAATCACGGAGTGATTCCAAGGTCGGACTTGGTGAAAAGCGCGAGGAATTCGAACCCGGCGGATTCGATGTTTTCGCGAGCGCCTTCCTGACGATCGATGACGGCGACGATTCGTTGCACGGTCGCCCCCGCCTGCCGGAGGGCCTTGGCGGCTTCCAGAACCTGTCCGCCGGTCGTGGCGATGTCCTCCACGAGCAACACCTGATCGCCGACCTTGAGAATCCCCTCGAAGAGGTTTCCGGTTCCGTAGTCTTTTTTTGCGTTTCGGACGATGACGAAAGGAATGTTCGTCGCCATTGAGACGGCGGCTGCGAGCGGAACGCCGCCCAGTTCGGCGCCGGCAATCAGGGTCGTGGTCGTTTGGACGAACTGAGCAAACTCATGACCCAACGCCGCCAAAATGTCCGGTTGGGTTTCGAAACGGTACTTGTCGAGGTAGTATTTGCTCTTGCGCCCGCTGCGCAGCGTGAAGTCGCCTTCCAGATAAGCCGTTTCCTTAATCCGCTGAATGAGTTGTTGACGGGTCATGTTGCCCTTTCGTGTTTTGCGTGGCCCGTAATCCGGCAGACTGCCGTTGGACCACCGAAGCAATTTGGGCATTATTCATGTTTGAGCCGTGAAAGTAAACCATGGATTTACGACCTGCAGGCTTCAGCCGCGCGTCGAACACGCGGTCAAAACCATGCGCCTCGACCGCGTATTTGATTTGTATGACTCGCGAGAAGAGGGCGGCTAATCTATGAAAACCCTCGAAAGTCGTTCCCATTTTCGCTGAAAGCAAATTTTCATTGGGAATTTTAAGCCCGGGATAGCTTCGATCTGTGCTTCTTTTCGATCAGGAACGCCGCCAACCACAGGATCACCAGGACCGGAGCGGCGTACACTCCCACAAACAAGAGTAGTAGACAACTCTGAGTATCCGGGTGGTCGCAGAAGGCCTTCGTATAGACAAAAACAAACCACACAAAATAGGACAGGAGCGTCCAGAGCAACACCATTTGGGTCGTTTGGCTCTTGGCGTACAGGATGCCGACATGCGTGACCGCTTGCGGACCCAGTGCAAATGGAATGAAGAAGAGAACACCCCACACGGGATGCGATTGAGAACAGATCATCGTGATCCCGATGATCCAGAGACAGATCGCAATCGCGTTATTGACGATTCGCATCGGTTACTGTCCTGCTTCAGTCGGGATTGGAGAGAGGTGCTATCTCATTTTCTGCAAAGCTTTTTCCGCTTCATTTTTCACACGAATATCACGATCCTGACAAAGCATCTCCAGGATTTTCCTTGTGACATTAGGATGTCTGATCGCAGTCAACTTAAGCGATGGATCGACAAACTTGATCAATTCCATCAAAGATGCCTCCGGAGTGTGAGGGTTATGGAGCAGATTGACCTGCACCTGTTGGAAATTCACATCAGCAAGCTTAACTAAAATTTCCGATGGGGTCCTGGGGTTGAAAACTACGGACGCCAATACCCATTCATTTTCATCCTGACTCATCTTGATCAATTTCTCAACCGGCAAATCTTTTCGTTTGGCCGCTGCCGCTCGCGGTTGCCAGTCTGGATCCGTCGCGAGTCGCATGATCACATCGACTGGAGTTGATTCATTCTCCGCCACCCGGCGGCGAATCAACGGACGATCCGAATGGCTCAGATCAGCCAATATATCTGGTGGACATTGGGAGTTGCTCGCTATGGATTCATAAATCATTCCGGCAAATTGCTCCGAATGGTCATGATAAATCTGGCGAATCTCGTCGGGACTCACGTATTCAGAATGTAAAGAGGCATCCTGACCCAGCCCGTGAAAAATCGACACGGAAGAGCTTACTTGAAAATACAACAACGCCGCCAGGCAAGACAGCGCCAAAGCGAAGGCGGCTACGCTCACAACTGTTTTGCCCTTGTATTGCAGAAGCCGGTAGGATTGATGACAGAGCAGACCCACGACTGCACCAGCCAATGCCCAGGGCAAAGCGTAGATGGGCATGAATATGAACGCCAATGATTCCATCGATGAGTGAGACAGCGCCAGATAATACCAAAGTTTGGCATGCGCAGGCAGCAAATGCAGACTTGCTGCCGTAATCCCGCCCAAGGCCATCGCCCACAGGTATGGCATGCGTTGTCCTTTGGCCCTTGGTTGGAGGAACAGAAGTGACAAGCAGACAAATGGAGCCAGGCACGTCACGACGACGAAGGGTGCACTTGGAAGACGCAGAAGATAGGACGTGGCGTGGTTGTCAAACGAATCCAAAGCAGAGGGTGCGAGGGTACAATAGTGACGCCCCATCAGGACGCCACAGATGATTACCAGAACTCCCCACGCCAGCGAAAGCCACAGGAGCTTGCGACCTGATAGACTGGGTGGGACGTCACACATGCTTGAGTCGGTCCTTATGGGCCTGAGCCTACTTCGAGTATTAATAACTGAGCGTCGGTTGAACTGGTTGCTTATACAAAATCGTCAGAATGATATACCATCGCCATCCGAGTTCCACTCACCTCCACGGGAGTCAAATTCCCACCGATTCCCGGAACCTTTACTCCTGGGAATCGGCCGGTATGGGCCGACGATTAGTTGAGATTGCTGCTGCGTTCTGACGTGCCCCGTAAGGACACTTGTTTTCCGTCCATCGAGTCTTGTGATCGACCATCAGGGATGCATCCCCAATCGACTACTACCTTCTCGGATTGAAGAATCCTTCCCCCCACATTCTGTTGCGTCGAGCATATCCCAAGCATCACGGAAAATTCATATTTGCCTGGAACCATAGGTTTGGCATCCGGTTTTATTGGAGAAGGTTCTGGTCCGCTTATTACGAGTCTGTCCCCTTCGGTCGTTACAGTAGGCTTATGTTGTTCCCAATATGCCTTTGCGTCAGCGATGATGTTCTTCACTCGCGCGGTGAATATCAAGTGCTGTCCCGCTGCAAGTACGATCCTGCGATTTTTAATGTCGTTAATGGTCTTTAGATCGGGCGTCGCATTGTTGGCGGTTGGCTTGACGATCTGATAAGAGCGTGTTAAATCCAATAATGCCTTGGTTCCTTCAGGATCTTTCGTGTTAATAGAGGACGCGTGAGGAGTTGGTGGAAGCTCTACTCGGTATCCAGAGGCAAGATCAACCAACTGAATTTCAAACTCTGTAGGATCAAATAATTCAATCGCTTCTTGCGATTCGTTTGAAATATCGACGACAAATTCCAGACCGTTATCTGATTCAGTCTGCATTCGATCGGTCTCTAGGAATATCCGTACTTGATCGAATGGAGAGGAATTGTCCTTGGTCTGGCGGTTTCCAGTTGAAATTTCCTTGAGCTCGATACGCGCTGAATCTTTCCCTTTTTCTCCTGCTATCACACCTGCCACACATAGGATCACAAACAGCAGCATTCTAAGCACGGTGTTCATCAGTATATCTCCTTATCAATAGGGAGCAGCAAATCTGTTATCCCAATTCTCTCACAACATGCCATAATCTCGTGCATCTCACCAATAGTCCCCCTCTAGGGCGATAGTGGAGGAGGCGGAGCACACGGATTAGGTACGCAGAGAGTTCCATCACCATTATAGACTTCGTTTAGACCGTCGCATTCGCATTCCCGTTTCAAGGCACAATTGCCTGTGTTCATTTGGCAACAAGCACCCAATTGGATCGCGGGGCAAGCGGGGCAGCTGTCCCAACAGTTGTTTTTTGCATAGGTACATATCTCTTCAATCATAGGGTCATACACCTGATGTTCGGCTTGGTCGCAGGGTCCACCTGGTTGGTGGTCATTCTCGACATCCCATTGCAGAAGCAGTCGCACAGCGTCCAAGTCGTGGACCTTCCTGTACAAAATACGGGGAACCATTTCAGCTAATGCGTCCTGTTTTGTCTTCCCAGGACTTTGCGCGACACATATTTCTTCGACTAATTGTTCCATAATTCCCGCAGAGTATGACCCCAGTTTGGGTAGAAAATGGGAAAGATGCACGTGCTCATGAGCGACAGTAGCGGCCAACATACTCCAATGCCCGTTGCAGTATGGTCCATATTTAAGCTCTGTTGCTTGTTGGCAGAAATTTTCGCTCGTCGTATTGCCAAGGGGTCCCGTAACCTCCGTCTGTCCAGGCAGCAGTCTAAAATCCATCGAATACAAACCCGTCACGCCCGAGAGCACAGCGCACCAATGTGCCCCATCGCAAGTAGCATCGACCGTCAGCCGTAGGTCCTCAAGCCGCGTCCCGCCACCCATACATGGTAATGTCCAATCCCATGATCGTTGGGTTTCCTCAATCGTGACACTGTCGGGATCGAACTCAGGGTTATCACCGGCGGGGCAGCACGGATTGGCGTCGCAGGTCGTGTTGTCACCTTGGTAATGTTCCTCGGATCCAGTACACTCACCACTCTTCTTCAAACCGCATCCTCCTGTTGCAGTGTTGCAGCAAGCCCCACACGGATCATCGCTGAATATCTGCCGGCTGTTTCCGTTGGCGAAGTCGTCGTACCAGTGCGCCATGTAAACGACCGCAGCCCCGTTGATGGTATCGTTCGGCCGGTTCCCCA
>CAIVHJ010000161.1 GCA_903905665.1 uncultured Phycisphaerales bacterium | reverse complement strand
TCTCGTATCAAATGATACACTCTTCGCCATCCATGGCTGTCCATTGTTCACCTCCATGTTCCCAAAACACACATCAAGGTGTAACAATATCAGCCATGGATAGTTATGCATCACCCTCACCTCCTTGACGAGAAATCTTGACTATCTCTGGGAACTCCGTTCGAAGTCACGGGGGAGGAATATACTGCGACAGCAACAGCAGCCCAACCATAACCCGGTGTACCCTCTCTGGGAACACCGCTGGCCGCGGTGGCGGAATCTTCTGCGAATACCGTAGTCTTACTATCGGAGGTTGCATTTTGTGGGGCAACACAGCCTCCAATGGTCCACAGATTTATCTATCTTGGTCATCCATCACGGTATCGTATAGCGACGTGCAGGGTGGATGGAACGGAACGGGCAACATCAATGCTAATCCATTGTTTGTTAATCCCACGGGCGGAGATTACCACCTCTCGTCAGGTTCACCCTGCATTGACGCCGGTGATCCGAATTTCGTACCATCACCCGGAGAGACCGACATTGACGGCCAGCCGCGAGTGATGGACGGTAATGGAGATGGTGTGGCTCGCGTGGACATGGGTGCCGATGAGTTTGTGCGTATCGACAGTGGAATCTGCGGCGATCTGGATGAAGATGGCGACGTGGATTACGACGATTATGTGATCATTCTCCATGCGTTCGGGCACAGCGTCGGTCAGCCGGAATATGTGGCTGAGGCGGATTATGACGATGACGGCGCGGTCAGTTTGATAGATTACCGAACGTGGTTCAACTGCTACCGAAACTTTATCGGCAATCCGAACGCACCTGTCCCGACTCCTCCACCGCCACCCCCCGGCGGTTCTCCGCTGCCCGTACCAGCGCCGAAACCGATCCCGTTGATCCAGCCAATCTCCCCAACTGCAGAAATAAGCAAATCCCCAGTTAGAGAACCGACACAATAGCGAAAACACAAGGGGACAGGAGTCCTAACCCGAAAGACTCCTGTCCCATTTTTTGCTCCCGCGTTGTGCCACTGCTCTTGAGCAGTGGTCTTCTTTCACACATTGGGATTCGCTTTAAATTTTCAATTTCCCACCGCGATGAAATTCCTTTTCAATTTTCCATTTTCAATTTCTCTGCGTGCTCCGCGGTGGAGGCACAAAGCTCGAGCTTTGTGATTCCCGTTCCGCATTCATCAATCCGAATTCCGCACTCCCACCAATGGTATCAGTTCTCGCTCGGTTCAATACTGACGAATTGAAATTCTCCGTTCTCCTTTGACGCAATCGCAAATCGCCCCCCGCACAATTTGCAGACCACCTCGTCGTGCATCCGATGCCCATTGTGAACTTCGAGTACCGGCCCGCACCGGGGACACGTTCCCACCTTCACTCCATAATCGCTGTAACCGATCACCTGATCCACCAAACCGTCGCGCACCAACTGGATAAACGCATCCGCAATCACCGGATCAAACTGCCGCCCGCGGTTGCGCCAAATTTCATAAATGGCGTTATCCACCGGCATCGCCGGCCGATAGCAACGATTACTCGTCATCGCATCGAACGCATCCACAATCGCAAACAACCTTGCCTCATGCGGAATATCATCGTCAGCCAAACCATGCGGGTATCCTCCACCGTCGAACGCCTCGTGATGATGCAACACCACGTTGAGCACCTCCGAAAACTCAGGACACGCCAACAGCAAGTTGTAGCCCTCTTCCGGATGTCGTTTGAGAATCTCGAATTCCTGATCCGTAAGGCGCCCGGGTTTGGTCAGAATCTCGTCAGGAACGGTAAGTTTGCCGATGTCGTGCAGCGTGCCGGCAGACAACATCATCTCGACCTGATGAGGTCGATAGCCCATCGCTGCCGCAAGGATCTGTCCGTAATTAGCGACCCGCCACGTGTGACCTGCTGTATAGGGGTCTTTGGCTTCGATAACCCTTGCGACTTGGAGAGTTGCGGCGGCTTGATCGCTGATTTCGATGACATCGCTGGCCATAAAACCCCTCGCATTCCTTTAAGCACCAAGAAGTTACTATCGAACCTGAGGAGACATGCCACCGACAATGCGAATCGTGGCGATGAGACTCAGCCACTCCGAAGTCAGACAGAAGAAAAAACCTAACCTTTTGAACCCCATGCCGAATTGCATTATGAACATACAATACGGCACACCTTACAGTCCATAGAAATTCAAGAAAATAGCCATTCTATCCAATTTGACACATCCATGAGTCCGAAAACAGAAACGTCGAGTCAGATAAGACGCAACATTATGGCTCATAATACCATAGGGTTTTAACCGCTGTCAGGTATGGCAGATTTTTTTGATGAGCGCAACGGTGTGCAAACAGACGAAAACAGCGTGAAAAAATGCGTTTTTGTGCGTCGAAAATGCTACTTCTTGCGGGGTGGCTGGTGTGGAGTTTGACGGTTCCAGAGACGACCGAGGCGGCCGAAGAAAGAGAAAATCGAACGGCGAGGATTCTGAAAAACCACGGGATCGGCGAACGGATTTTCGCCTGGAAGCGGCAGAGGTGAACTGCTGTCGTCGCGACTGATGTCCACGACGAATCGCCGCAAATCATTCGCCAATTGCTGCGCGCTTTGATAACGCTGAGCCGGTTCCAGTTCGAGGCATTTGGACAAAATCCGCAGGCAGGCATCAGGGACTTGCCCCAGTTCGGGTCCCGGAACGAAGCGAGGAGGATTGGCGCACAGGGCGACGGTTTCGGCGATTTTTCCAGAGACCTGGAGCAATTTTTGTCCGGTCAATGCATGATAGAGGCACAGGCCGAGGCAATAGATATCGCTGAGGGCGGTGGCGCCATCGCCGCGAGCGGTTTCCGGGGCCAGATAGCCCGGAGTACCGATGGGTCTGTTGTGGTAGAGTTTCATAACGTCGAGTTCGCCGATTTCGGCGAGTCCGAAGTCGGCGACTTTCAAGACACCGCGTCGATCCATCATCAGGTTGTCGGGTTTGACGTCACGATGGATGACGCCTCGCTCATGGGCATAGGCGAGGGCTTGCGCGGCCTGTCCGAGAAGAAAACAAGCGCGGGCGGGCGAGAGTCTGCCGAGCGCGAGGGTCAAATCCTTGATGGTGCCTCCGTCCACGACTTCCATGGCATAGAAGTAGAAATCGCCGTCGAGTCCGACTTCGTAAATCGTGACGATGTTGGGATGCTGGAGTCTCGCAGCGGCGCGGGCTTCCTGCAAGAAAAGCCGGACGCGAAGGGTCATTTTATCGTTTTTGGGTTTGGCGAGCAGTTTGATGGCGGCTTCGCGGCCGAGTTCGGGATCAAAGCCGCGATAGACGTAACCCAGCGCGCCGGTACCAAGAATAGATTGGATGCGGTAACGTCCGATCGTCCTGCCGATCCAGTAGTCATGTGGGAGAGGGCCGGCGGATGCGACAGAGCGAGTTTTTTCACCGGCGCCGCTGGAAAGGTCCATGAGTTCGGCATCGACGTCATCGACCTGATCGGCGGCAGCGGCGAGGGTTTCGGGTGCAATCGCCAACCACTCGGTACGACACTTGGCACAAATGAGTTTTCGACCGGAGAGGGATTTGGCAACGGCATATATGGTCCGACAAGCGGGGCAGGCCACGCGGATAACGGCTTCGGCGGGTTCACCGTTTACTGACTTGGCAGGAGGCGGTTCGATTGGGTCAGACACGTTTGCGAATCCTTTGAAATCAGAGATGATCGGTTGCTTTCTATAACAATATCCGCATTCATCTCACTGAAAAGAAAAATTAGAACAAATTTATTCAAATTTTTGTGGCATCATATCGGGATTACCCTCCTTGCTTCAATAGCTGTACGGGGTGGGTTCCGAAGATAAATTAGTGGTCAGACCCATTTATTCATCCGGTGCCGGACTGGGCGTGCAACGAACCGAATACTGGTCGAACCACCATAACGCCATCAGGCACGGATTTCTAATGAATGTTAGGCGCGTTTCTATGCCATTTTCCATGAAAGTCTCATTGGTTTGCCGAAAGACGCAAAAAATGTCATTGTGGCTTGAATTGGCGGTGTTTGGGCAGAAGGCGCTCACAATCAGGCGATTTATAGGACTATGACCGGTGGGTATTGCTATTACCGTGTTTCGGATGTTTCTCGATTTTTTGCTTGATTCTGGGTCTATTCGCACGACTCGACAGGGGATGATCCCCTGCTGGCGCAGGGGGCTCTGATACGGATTCATGGTTGATCGGAATCGTCGTGACGCGCAGGGGTTCAGCCGGGGAATTTCTTATTGTACTGGTCGGCGGAGAGAAGTTTTTCGACTTCGGCCGGATTGGTGGTTTGTAGTTTGATCATCCAGGCTTTGCCGTATGAATCGCTGTTGACCCATTCGGGGTGATCGGCCAGATCGGTATTGACGGCGGTGACTTTTCCGGAGACACCGGAAAACAATTCGCTGGTGGCTTTGACGGATTCAATCTCACCGAAGGCCTTTCCGGCAGTCACGGCGGCGCCGACAGCGGGCAGGTCCACAAACGTGATATCGCTGAGTTGATCGGCGGCGATTTTTGTGATGCCGATGGTCACGGTGTTGCCCTGCACGAGATGCCATTCGTGCGACTCGGTATACTTGCGATCGTTGGGTGCGTTCATCAATTCAATCCTTTATAGATCAGGTCATGAATGAATTACGAATTTCGTTTGTAAAACGGCAACGGCACGACCACCGCGCGGGTCGTTTTGCCGCGAATGTTAACCGCCAGTTCGGATCCGACGTTCGCATGCGCCGGATCCACGTAGCCCAGGGCGATCACTTTGTCGAACGTGGGGCTATGGGTCCCGCTGGTCACAGTGCCGATGTTTTTGCCGTCTTTTTCGATTGGCGTGTCCTGTCGGGCGATTCGTTTGCCTTCGACTTCCAGACCGACCAGTCTTTTTTTCAAGCCCGTCTGCTTGACTTTCCGCATGGCCTCTGCGCCGACGAAGTTCTTGCTCAAATCCACCGCCCACTCACAAGCGGCAGTCAGCGAATCGATACCCTCACCGAGTTCATGACCATACAGAGGCATGGCGGCTTCGAGTCGAAGCGTATCCCGGGCGCCCAAACCCGCCGGTTTGATACGTCCCTGAGCCGTTCCGCCGGGATCGAACACGTTTTGAACCAGCATCTTGGCGGCCGCGGACGGAAGGATTATTTCGTAACCGTCTTCGCCGGTATATCCAGTCCGGGAAATGACATACTCCACGCCCATGTACTGTCCGAATTTACAGCGATATCGCTTCAACTCCGACAGATCGATCGGAAGCAGTTTTTTGAGCAGTCCCGCGGCTTCGGGACCCTGGATGGCGACCATCGCAGAGGACATTGTCTGGTCGATCATGCGCACGTCTTTTTTCGCGCGGGCGTGACGCTGAATCCAGCTCACAATTTTTTCACGATTGGACGCGTTGCACACCACGAGCCAGCGATCGTTCAAACGCGAAACGATCACGTCGTCGAGGATGCCGCCGTCTTCTTTGCACATGTGGCTGTAGCGACATTGCCCCGGTTCCATGGTTCCGACGGCGCGAGTGCAAAGCCCCTCGAGCAATTCCGCTGACTGCGAACCGTTGAGATACAACCGCCCCATGTGCGACACGTCGAACATCGTACAACCATTGCGCGTCGCCAGAT
>CAIVHJ010000160.1 GCA_903905665.1 uncultured Phycisphaerales bacterium | reverse complement strand
TGAATCGGACCGGGACGGCGACGTTGTCCAGCTGTCGTATCGGCGAATGCAGAAGTACCTGTTCGGATTCGACCGTGTGACCTTCGGCTCGCAACGCCGCAGCGATCTCGCGAGGCCCGACCGAACCGTAAAGCACGCCTTCGGGATTGGCAGCCGCCTTGATCGTGACTTCGGTTCCCGAAAGTCGTTCCGCCGCTGCACGCCGCGCGGCTTCTTCCAGGCGGCGATGCTCCGCGGCGGCTGCGCGCGCGGATTCAATCGACTTGATATTGGCCGGAGTAGGCTCGGTCGCCACCCCCTGAGGAACAAGGTAATTACGGGCATAGCCATCCTGCACCTCGACGATGTCGCCCACCAGACCGAGTTTCTTCACGTCTTGTTTCAAAAGTAATTTGATCATGGTCGATAATCTCCCGTCTAATATATCACGTTTTGTCCTGCTGCAACGCCGGGCTAAGAAACTCACATCCGTTTTTTCCGTGGAAAACTCTCTTCGTCGAGTTCATGGATCGCCCCGGCAGTGTCTAAGTGGTCGATCCCACGGGTAGATGCCTTCGTCGAAGGTTTGTTTTCACATCCTCGATTTCAAAAAATCACACCTCACGAAAATCTCTAAAAAGGAACATCACCGTCAACCGGGGCGGGTGGTTGTTCCGACTCAGGTGGCGAGGACGCCGCGTATTCCTGTTCCTGGGGTTCTGAGGCACGAGCAGGGGGCGGGGAGGCATTGTCACGGGCAGCACCCGGCTTAGTGTCCATGAACTGGAATCCCTCGACCACAATCACGTGTTTGCTTCGCTTGCCCCCGTCCTGAGCCGTCCACTGCTGATATTGAAGATGACCTTCCAGCAGGATCGGTCGGCCTTTGGCACAATACTGGTTGATCGTTTCCGCTGGTCGGCCGAACGCCCGGCAATCGATAAAGCATGTCTCCTCGCGCTGCTGACCATCCGCGCTGCGCCAACGACGGTTGACTGCAATCCCCAACTCCACCACCGCCGTTTTGTTGGGTAGATACGACAAGACCGGATCCCGGGTCAGATTTCCCACCAGAATCACCTTGTTGAAATTGGCCATAGTTCACCTCGCTTGCTTGAGCAGATCAACACGACTGCGTTTCGTTTCCGTCCAGACGTCCGGTAGGCCTCGCCTAATCACGTGCCCGGTGCCGCGTCGTCGAGTTCCAATGCGCTCACCACCAGTTCCGGTATTTCCTCGTTGTCCGAAGCGCTACTGGCCGTGGAATCGGAGGGTGGTTTTCCCTGATCGGAGGGCGCGGGAGTCTCTTCCGCCGGCCTGGCTTCCTGAGCAACACCGCTGAGTGTCGCGGCGTGCATCTTCGCCTCCGAAATCCCGTCCGCCCGAAGAATCAAGGCGCGGAGAATGTTTTCCGACAACCGAATGTCACGATCCAGTCCGGTGATCCGGTCAGGACCGGTTCGGAAGTACGTCAGAACATACAGCCCGCGCTTGCGTTTCTTGATCTCAAATGCAAGCCGCCGTTCTTCCAGTCGCTTGGTGACGATGATCTGGGCGGATGCTCGCTCCATCAGGCGATGAATCTCCGTCTCGACCGCCGACCAGTTGGCTCCAAATGTCGGATCAAACAAAAACATGATTTCATACGTGTTCAAGATGATTCCTCCAATAATTTCGGACTCAAATCACGCTCTTTCAAGCGTGAAAAAATCAAACTTCGATGATCTAACGATTCGTCCTTTCGTCGGTCTGGGGATCGGGGTTGTATTGATTCATCGCAGCCTCAATCCCGCTTTCGACCCAGTGAACCACCGCTTCGGCAGCCAAAGGAATCACCGCCTGGGCGATCGGTTGCTCCTCCATGCTGAAACTGCTCAACACATGATCTACCGCGTCAAACGCCGCCGACCCGATTCCAAACCGTAGGCGATTGATTTCCTCGGTTCCGAGTCGCTGGATGATGTCCGCCAACCCGTTGTGACCTCCGGCACTCCCCCGGGCGCGAAACCGAAGCTTGCCCAGCGGCAACGCCATGTCGTCGGCAATGATCAGCAAATCGTTTGACCCGCACGCGTAAAACTGAACCAGGGCCAATACCGCCTGACCGCTGAGATTCATGAACGTCGTCGGTTTGGCCAAAACCACCTGCTCGCAACCCACTACTCCGCTGCCAAACCACGCGTGAAACTTCTCCTGCTTCGTCGAAATCGAATAGCGTCGGGACAGTTCGTCCACCACCCGAAATCCAAGGTTGTGGCGAGTATTCTCGTATCGTGCTCCGGGATTGCCCAGTCCCACAATCAGTTTCACAACGCATCAACTCCCATGTGCATCCGACGCTTACTCTCACTTGGCCCTCAAACAGATGGAAAGGCAACCGCTCCACGAACCTCGACACATCATGCCTTCTCTTTTTCCTTATCCTTCTCTTTTTCTTTGGTCGGTTCGCCATCAATCGGTTCCTCTTCCACCTTGCCCTTGGCGATCACTTCCGGTTCGGTCGGCACGGCTTCCGTCACTTCGGTCGGCGGTGCTTCCTCAGCCACAATGCGCAAAATCGCCACAAGGTCGTCCGGTTTATTCAGGATTCGCACACCCTCCGGAACAACAATTTGAGAAACGATCAATTCGTCTCCAACGTTGAGCTCCGTGACCGAACCCCGGATCTCGTCAGGAATATTGGATGCCAGGCATTCCACCTTGAGAGCGTTCAATACCTGCGTGAGCACTCCACCCTCGCTGGCGCCTTTGGGGGTGCCGCGCAGGAACAGGGGAACCGAAACCTCCACCTTTTCATCCAGCCGAACACGCGCGAGATCCAAATGAACCGGTTTGATCCCCAGGTGGTCGTATTGCACTTCCTTGATCAGGTAAGATTCTTCTGTCCCCTCCAGTGCGAGCGACAACAACCGATGCCCGTGCTGGAGTTCAACCTCCAGATTGTGCCGTTCAATCACAAATGGGATCGTTTCTTTTCCATGACCGTAAATGATTCCCGGCAGTTGACCCTGCGACCGAAGACTGCGGCAGACGCGAGTTCCCACGGTGTTGCGCCGGGTGGCTTTGAGTGTACGAGTTTCCTGTTTCATTCAAGACTCCTCTTGTCAATGCTGAGATAAATTATCAAACAGCGCGCTGACGGATTCATTGCGGTGAATCCGTCGAATCGCCTCACCCATCAGTTCCGCGACTGAAAGGACGACGATGTTCTTGATTTTTGTTTGGGCTTCTTCCGACAAGGCAATCGTGTCGGTAACGCAGATCCGGTCGATCGGGCTTTGCGAGATTCGATCAAACGCCGGCCGTGCAAACACCGGGTGCGTTGCGGCCACCGTAATGGTTTTCGCCCCGCGATCCTTCAAAAACCGCGCGGCCCCGCAAATGGTGCCGGCCGTGGTGATCATGTCGTCAAACATCAACACGTCCTTGCCCTGAACATTCCCGATGAGATTGAGCATCTCGATCGTGTCGCCGCTCTTGCGTCGTTTGTCGATCACGGCGAAATCTCCCCCCAAAAGCGAGGCAAACGTGTTGGAGCGTCGCATGTGTCCGACGTCCGGTGACACGGTTACGATGTTATCCAGTTTGGTTTCCTGGAAATGCCGGCAGATCACCGGTTCGGCGGTCAGATGGTCGAGCGGAATGTCGAAGAAACCCTGAATCTGATCGGCGTGAAGGTCCATCGTGAGCACCCGGTCCACACCGGCGGTCGTGATCAAATTGGCGACCAGCTTTGCTGAAATCGGGGTGCGGCCTTCGCTCTTGCGGTCCTGTCGCGCGTAACCGAAATACGGAACGACGGCGGTGATCCGGCGGGCCGAAGCACGCCGCAGACAGTCAATAAAAATCAACAACTCCATCAGATTATCGTTAACCGGCGGGCAGGTGGATTGGACGACAAAGCAATCCCGACCGCGCACGTCATCCTCGAGTTTGGTCTGAATCTCGCCGTCGGGGAACCGATTGACGTTGGCCCGGCCCATGGGGATGTCGAGGTATTGGCAGATTTTTCCCGCCAATGCAGTCGAACTTGTTCCACCAAAAATTTTGAGTCCGTCCATGGTCGTCTCCGAAACAAAAATTGGATCGCAGGTCATGGTTGATGACACAATCGCATGACTTCCTCGACTCTCGCCAATTCCTGTGGGGAATTGACTCCCAGCGAATCTTCCTCCAGCAAACCCGACAAGGTGGCGGTTTGGTGTCCCTGAGCCATCAGCAGTTGAACCGCATCGGTCAGATAGTATTCGCCCTTGGCGGGGCTGGGTTCTATCCGCTGCAGTACCGGCCACAATTGCCGACTGTCAAAACAGTAGTAACTGATATTCACCTCCCGAATTCGACGCTGTTCGGGGTCGCAGTCCTGATGTTCAACGATCCCGATCATGACGCCTTTGTCATCTCGGAGGATTCGTCCATAACCGGTCGGATCGTTCAATTCCGCCGTTCCCAGAGTCATAGCAGCCTGTTCACGATGGTGCGTGTCGATCAGTTGCCGCAGCACTTCCGATCGAATCAGCGGCATATCACCGGCAATCACGACCAGCGTTCCCTCAAAATCGCGCAACAGTGGTTCGCACATCATCACCGCATGGGCCGTTCCTAACTGTTTGGTCTGCACGACCCACGTGATCCGAGGATCGTCATCAAACGCCTGCCGAACTCGTTCGTGCTGGTACCCGACGACGACGTAAAGACTGTCGATGCCGGCGTCCGAACAAGCTTGAATCGCATAATGCAGCATGGGTTTTCCGCAAACCGGATGAAGAACCTTCGGAAGTTCGCTCCTCATCCGCGTGCTTCTCCCCGCCGCCAAAATGATGGCCACCACGTTCTTCATCACTGCCAGCCTGCTCTCGCTTACTGGCCCGCCTGGACTCGAACCAGGAATGCCAGGACCAAAACCTGATGTGTTACCATTACACCACGGGCCATCTGGAAACTAGAAACGAAACTGGAAAAAACCACACAGCAACGAGGACACACCATACGCCCACCCGGACTTTTCCTGGTCTGGTCTTGGTTCTTCTAGTTTCTAGTCTTTAGTTTTCTGGTTTCTAGGAGCTGTCGCGGCTCCTGAGTGTCCGACGCCGAGGCGCACGCTCTTGGCCGCGAGGAACAAAAGCCTGCTACCATCACAGATGGTCGCCCCAGGTGCATTCGGAAAAGCTTATCCTAACTCCTTATGCGACACGTGTCAAGGATACTTCAATCGTCTGTTTTTGATAGCAAAACAGTGGATTGGGAGACTATGGAGTGACGTGTTATTTCTTGGGTTTTTCGTCGTCTTCGGTCATGTCGATGATTTCATCTTCGAGATCAATCGCAAGACTGCTGCCTTCCGGATCCCCGCTGGTGTTCAGCGCATCCAAAGCAGCCATATCGTTGGCCGATCCGGACAATTTGACCCCGGGTGCGCTTCCGCTCCCGCTGCGATCCAGAGAAGCCGTCAAATCGTCTTCGGGCGAGAACACCGTTCGCCGACTGAGTTTGGTCTTGACAGGTTTGATCTTTTCAGGCTGACCGTCGATCTGAACGGTAAAAACAACCGGGCCGATGATGAGACGATCTCCGGCGCTGATCTCGGATTCCTTGATTCGTTTGTTGTTGACGTAAGTCCCGTTGGCGCTCCCCAAATCTTTGATTTTGAGCGTTTTATCCTGAATGGTGATTTCGGCGTGTTTGCGGGAAACCTCAGGCAGGGGAATGCGGATGTCGCAATCTTCCTGGCGGCCGATGAGGTTCCTGTCCCCGGAAAGCGGAAAACTTCGACGTTCGCCGTTTTCCCTGAACATAATAAATTGAATATCCATCGCCGAATCTCCCCCAAAGGGGTATCGAAGGAATTCCGGGATTGCAGACTAGGATGTCTGACGGACTGAACTTATAATCCAATTTTAACCTCAACAATGGGGGATTTGCAAGATGTGGG
>CAIVHJ010000159.1 GCA_903905665.1 uncultured Phycisphaerales bacterium | reverse complement strand
GCAAGCGCAATATCATTTCCGGCAACACCGGCTATGGTATTGTGATTGACAATGTCGATGCATACGGCACGGGCAGCAATTCTGTTTATGGAAATTATATCGGCACGAACGCCGCCGGTACGGGGGCCATCGCCAATACGTCCGGGGGTCTTTACATTCACTCCAGCGCCTCGAATATGATCGGTGGAAGCACTTCCGGCTATCGCAACGTCATTTCCGGAAATACCAGTTATGGAATCCAGATCAGCGGTAGCGGAGCCACCTCCAACTTGGTGTACGGCAATTACATCGGTGTGGCTTCCGACGGCACGACCGCGCTGACCAACGGTGCCTACGGTGCCTTCTTTGATGCCGGGGCGCAGTCTAATATCCTCGGTGGGCCCATTTCCGCAATCCGCAACATAATTGCCAATCATACCACGGCGGGCATCTACGCCACCGGCGCCACGACCAAGTACAACAAGTGGTTGTACAACATCAATTATGGCAACACGACGCCCATTACGCTCGCGTCGAGCGCCAATGAAAGCATCGCTCCTCCCAGTTTGGCCCCTTCTCCTTATTGCGCCGATACCAATACGGTCAAGGGCACCGGCGCCGCCGCGAACGCCACCATCTACGTTTACACCAACGACGATGGCGACAACGACTGCGAAGCCTACGTGACTTATGGAACCGCCGACGGATCGGGCAACTTTACGATCGACAACATTAGCTCAGGCCTAACTGCAGGACAATATGTGACCGTCATTCAGACCAACAGCAGCAACGACTCCTCGGCGGCAGCCACGAAAGTGACGATCGGCGCCGCGGGAACCTGTCCTTAGATTGCGGAATGTGGATAAGATTTTACCGCAGAGCACGCAGAGACCGCCAAGAAGAAGTTGAATGAAAAATTGAAAATGGGAAAAAGAACTAACCACGGAGAGCACAGAGAACACGGAGAGATTGAAAATGAAAAACGGAAAAGAGAGAAAGGAGAAAAAGGAAGAAATGATGAATAATCAGAGACGCGGTCGTCAGGGAACGTGTTCTTCACGCGCCGACTCCTACGGAGAGGTTAACCACCTCGAACGTTCCGTTCGTTTCACCGTAATCCAGATCGACCGTCGCACCGGGTTTCAAGCCCATCAGTTTCTGGCTCAGGGGCGCCTGATAGTTGAGAATGTTCTGCTGCGTGTTCGATTCCCACGGCCCCAGAAACGTCAGCGTCAAAATCTCGCCGGTCTGCACGTTCCGAAATTCCACGCGACTTCCCACGCCGATGTGATCGGTGGGAACGTCCCACGACGTCAGCAACCGCGACCGGGCCATCTGGTTTTGGATTTCTCGCACCCGCAATTGCAGCAGATCGCGTTCCTCCAGTGCAAACTTGTATTCCGAATTTTCGCTGAGGTCCCCGCGCGCCGCCGCCTCGCCGATCGCGATCGCGTTTTCTTTCATCTTGACGTTGACCAACTCGTTCAAGTCGGCTTCTTTGACCGCCAAACCCGCCGATGTGTAGTAGAGCACCTCGGTTTCTTCCCACGGATTTCGGCTGGCGGAACTCGACGCCGTCGGAAATCTCGCGTTGAGACAACGCATCAAATCCCTTCGGGCGACTTCGGTGAGGCTGCCGGAACGCACGATCTGACTGCGTAGCGCTTCCGCCATGCCCCCGTCAATTTGATCCAGACAGGCCCGGAATCGTCTGCATGAATTGTGAACCAGCGCCGAACGCACCGTCGCTCGAATCTCCCGAATCCGCTCCGTCGAAATGTCCTTCGCGTGCTCGGTGCGATCCAGCACCTGAATGAACCGCGTCAGCAACGTAAGCGGCGGCGGCAGTTCGAATCCGACGACGGGTTCAACCCGTTCCCACATCCAGCAAAGTCCATGAACCCACTTCACCGGATCCGAAAGGATGATCTGCGGAAGCTCCTTCATCCGATCGGCTTGCCCCGCCGCAACAATCTCGTCATAAAGTGTATCCGCCAATTTCGGCTGAACCCCCGGCAACAGCGCCACACAGGTCTCGGTCCATCGATCCGAACGGTGCTGCTTGAGAATCGCAATGACCGATTCGCGGAACATATCGCCGGACAACGTCTCAATCGCTTCACCCGGTGATGAAAACGAATCGACGACCCGCAACACATCTTCGTCGCAACCGCCGCTTCCCGCCCGACGGCTCAACACCCCCGCCGCCAGCCACGCTTCCAGCCGCCGCGAATGTCGCTCTTTTTCCATGTCGGTGGATTGTTGGCAGACAGCTTGCGACACTCGCTGCAAGAACGCTTCGTCGGGTTTCATCTTTTTTGCTTTTGTCTCTCGAAGATATTCCTCCACCACTTCGATCCATTTTTTGGGAGTAGCCTGAAGCTCCAATCGCTTCCAATAATCCTCTTCCAGACCCAGATCGCCCTCCTGATATGAAATCACCACCGGGTTGCGACCCTCCAGACGGATTCGCGGATGCTTGCGAAGCGAGGATCGGGCCCGGCTCCACCATTGGCCGAATTCTTCGCGCGCCAGATATTGAGGGGTCAGGATCGTTTCGAGCTGGTCCGACGTCAACTCATGACGGTGAAGCCGAAGCAAATCCAAAATCACCTCCACCGGCTCTTCCCGAACCAGTTTGCCCAGTCCCTCCGGATCGAACTGTTGCATCACCCGAAATTCCCGCTCCCGGGCGATTTCATATTGCTCGCTCAGCGTCGCCGCGTCGAACAATTCTTCCCCATGCGGAGTTTCGACGTGAACGTTCCACGTCGCTTCGTCCACCCGAACCACCCGAACCGCCGAAGGGTCATGCCTGCCCACCAGGAATGTTCCGGGCTGAATCGACAGACTCAGTTCGAGGATTTCAAGCGCCCGGCGAACCGGCTTGTCCCTCCCCAATCCTGAAAGCTCAAGCAGCGGGTCGATTCCCTTGCGGTCGGAATAGGCGGCTCGATAAAGCCGAACCCCCTGCTCGCGCAGGTTGCGGCTTTGGGGAAACCACCGCATGACTTCGCCGGCGGGCTTAATCGCTTGCAGCGGACTCAATCGCTGAGGGAGGACTTCCAGATAGGCCCATGCCGGCGTCTCTGCCGAATCCGGCGGCGCCGTTTTACTGAATCGCTCCAGAACGGGAAACCACGAAAGCAGGTCGGACTGCTCATCTTCGATGGCGGTCATCAGAGCATCTTCGATGCCTTGCGTGTCGTTTCGGTTCAGACATTCCATCGCTTGATCGGCGGTTAATCTCACGACCACTCCTTCCGGTCGATGACCTCAGAACTTCCCTCCCCCTTGGGGGCAGAGGACAGGGTGAGGGGAAAGTGCCAGCGTATTCGACTCTCTCCACTTCATCTCGTGCGGGAAACTCGCTATTGTGACCGGACTTGCCCCTCCTGTCGAGCCGCCGACTAACTCCTCAACTCTTGAACTCCTAAACTTTTTAACTCTTAAACTCCTGAACTCCTGAACTCTTAAACTTCTTACTCCTTGTCCAGATTCAAGAACTCGCTCATGTGCTGGTCGTAGATTTCCGAGTGGCGTGGATTGGACAAATCCAGTCGCAACTCGTTGATCAATATCGTTCCAGCCTTCAGCCATTCCTGCCAGGCCGACGCCGAAACTTTCTCATAAATCTTCTGACCCAGTGGACCTTTGAACGGTGGTTTGGCCAGCCGAGATTTCAATTCGTGGCAGCGAGAACAAAATATCATTTCTTTTTCGACTTTATCATCTGGATTCACGCAATCACCTCCTGTTCCGAAATCATCGCCTGAAATTATAACCTTCAGGCCGCAAAAATGACCCGCCATCGACAAAATTGAACGGCCACCGTGTCGGACGTTCCCTTTGACGATCAGGGAAACTATGAAAACGGAGTCTCCGAGGGGATCATGCCGGCGAGAGGGCGTGGAACCTGGTTTTCATCTTTATTGGCCTAAATAGACCGAAAGATTGGCATTGTCCCATTTGATATCCAAAGGCAGAACCGTCCATCTCGGCCAGTAATCAATGTGTCCACCGCCGCCAGCTGCACAACTGCCATAAACCAAGGCCACATCCAGATCGACACGGGATGAAGCGCTGCCGTTTTCGGGATGATCCACGCCCGCGTAGCCGACGAGTGAATCGCTGTTGTACACACTCTCCTGTAACGGCAGATTCAGTACGGTGATGTTTCTTCGTTCTTCATCGAACGGCGGAGAGACCATCCAACCTTCAGTGTTGTCCACTTTTTTGAAGATGAAGGTTAATTCCAACAGAGTTGATCCGTCTTCAGAAAAACGACCGCTGACCTGATAATATTCATCTTCGCCGGAAAAATCGTAACCCGACCACACAAAACCGTCATTCAAATACAAATCCCACATGTTATCATATTCACTTTCGTTGACGGTTGCGTATATGGTGGAAGGTTCGCCCTCGCAGCTGTAATCCTGCCAGAGCAACTCGGCACCCTCCAGGATGACTTGTACGCGATGTATCTGTTGTAGTTCCTCAAGCACGCCTCCGGAATTATTGTTGCCATTGTCATTTTCATTTTCATTGACGTTGGTATTACTGTTTTCGTTGCTGTTATTCTCTCCGTCGGTTCCATCGCCGATGGGGATTCCCTCGATGTAACTCATGCCGGCATTGCCGGACGTGGGATTGTGAGACCACGTGGCCGGATCGGAGTCCAGCACCGTGTAGGTTCCGGGCGGGATGATTTCGTTGGGTGTGCATTCCCAGTTATAGTTCATGGCATCGGTTTCGGTGGTTTGCCACGGTCCGTAGGTGGTTCCAAACCCATCGCTCAAGGCGATCGTACCAGGACTGGTTGTTCCGGCACCGTCATTCCAGTGGTAATCTCTGATCAGGGTGATGCGGTAATATCTTTGGATGGTAAACGTGGTCGGGCTGGTGGGGTTATTGAGAACCCCCCCGACGTTCCCGTTATCGAAGATGACCACGGGGTTGGAATTGGAACTGTTATCGTTGCCGGCGCCGGGATTGGAATCCCCGCAACTGGAAATAACAATCACGGCGCTTCCCCAGATGGTTCCAACAATCGCGTGTGCCCAATTGATTCGTCTCATGCGATCAACCTTTTTAATAGATTCGTGTAGTCGGCAATTTTACCATGTCGTCTGGATAGTATCGATTCATTTGTACAGTTGATGGCG
>CAIVHJ010000158.1 GCA_903905665.1 uncultured Phycisphaerales bacterium | reverse complement strand
CGGTTGACCGCTGGAAGATGGTGTTTGCCTTCAAGGATGCCGGGTTCAAGCGGATCGTCATTGAGCAAAAACACATCCACGTTGACATTTCTCAGACGTTGCCCCAGGAAGTCCTGGCGGTATTGGACAAACCCTGATGGGTGTCTTTGCAATCGCCGGGGCGATGGTTTTAATTACGGCGGTCGGGCTCCTGATAAAGAAGTTCCTCAAGAAATAGGAGGACGTATGATTGAAAAACTATTCGGCGTTTTACCGGACTGGGCTCAAAATAAACTCGTGATCCGTATGACATATACGGCGGGATCGTTTATCACGGCCAGGATCATCTCGTTTCTGACGGGCGACTATCTGAATCACGCTTTTGCGGCGGCGATGGCGGCCCTGTCAAAAGTGGGTATCCATATGGTCATTCAGGTCGTTTCAGTCGATAAACAGGTCTTGGAAGCATTTGTGACGGCGGGCCTGATGATTGGGTCGGAGTGGGTCATTCAGCATTTCCATGATAACCACGTTGTTCCTGTTGTGGCTCCGGCCGCACAGCAAGCCGCGCAGATCGCGGTTGAACCGCCAAAGGCATGATGCCGTTAGCGGTTGTCGCGTTGGTGGTGGTTGTTGTCATGCTGATCGGGATGGTATACGTCGGGTTCTTTCTGACGGTCAAACATTAAAGGAGGATTCAATGCGTTTAAAAACACCAGTTCTCATTATCGCCCTGGCGGTCATGGCCGTCCTGGCGGCGTTGCAGTTGTCGTTTGCGGAAAACTTGGTCTGGAGTACCCCAGTCGGAACGGTCGGGCTCCCCTTTGAGGCGACGGAGGCCCTAATCGGCTATGACGGAGTGGTCAAACAGGCCATTGGCGGCCTCTCCTTGCCGGTCTGGACAGACCCAAAGGGATACTTCGCTCTCCAGCTCGGAGCCGTAGCGCCGTGGCAGACTCACGACGCGACCATTGAACCCTACGTGGCGGGCGGTATCGACATCCTTCGCCTGATCCCAACGCTCCAGAACTACAAGTCAGCGCACGTGAACGTGTTTGGGCGATGGGTGTCAGCTCAAGGCAAGGCCGGGGCGGGAGTGTCATTCTCCTACTCGTTTGCAGGAGGACCGGTCGTCCCGGCAAACCCCTGATGTATTCTTGGACGGGAAATTATAAAGATCTTAGGCAGTTTAGGGAGTTTACAAAGCCGCACAAACACGAGCGCCGTAAGAAGTGGGCGAGACGGCTGTATATCTCAGTTAGGGATAGAATATATTGTAGAACGTATAACGTCGAAGGCCTGACCCACTTCAAGGCGTATGTCTAACGCCAGTACCTAAGATCATCAGCTCAACTGACCACCGCAGAAACTTGTTTTTGAGCTTCCACCGGACCGGGATGATGAGCTGTAGGAACCGGCAGACCCATTTGAGCGCCGGATACTTCCAGACGATCGGGAGCTGGTAGAACTTCTCGACCTTGACTTCCCTGATCCCAAACATCTCCAAAGCGTCACTTAACCCGTCCGGCGTAAAGGGTGTTCGGTGCGTGAAGTCGTCATAGAAGATTTCCATTTGGCTCTTCCAATCGGGTGTCATCACGATCAGCCGGCCTCCCGGCGCTAACACTCGAAACGACTCGGCGAGGAAATGGCTTGGGTCGTGACAATGCTCAATGACGGACTTGGAGAACACGACATCGAAGTACCCGTCCTCAAACGGGAATCGGTCGCGCTCCATGTCCACCTTCAATATGCGGTGCGGCGCCAGATACCCATCTGACACCACTTCCCGGTCAATCCCGTATACCGTGATCCACCGCTTCGAGAAGGCTTCCAAGACCTCGCCGCGGCCATGCCCGCACTCAAGCAAACGGCTCCCGGCGCCTATCTTAAAGCGATCGCATAAATAGTCAACCAACTGGGCGGGGTAGCTCGTCCTGGGGCGTTTGGCTTCGCTGTAGACCGTATCGAGATAGCCCATCACCATCTCCAGTAACGCATAAACTGACGAACGAAGAACCAGACCCCAAAAGCGGAGTTAATAATCGCTACTGATACGAATATGAGGATCAGCCACTTTTCGATGATGTGCAGGAAGGCGTTCATCGTGGCTTAAAATACCTCAGCATCCACGCCGTACTGCGTTGGGGTGTCTCTCCGAATAGATCGTCCAGCGACTTCTCGACAGACCTATTCCACCCCGGCCTGTCCTCTTTTTTGACGTAGTGAACGGGTTTTCGTTTCCAGTCCTTCTTCGGCTTCTTCTTGTAGATGCTCATCGCTTAAACGGCCCCCTCATCCACTCCCAGAAGAGTAGGATAATCACAGAATAGACCATAGGATCTTGCAGACAATATGAGCAGTTTGATCTTCGTGGATTCCGTACCATGATTCGCACTTTCCAAAATCAATTACCCAATGGCAACAAATCTCATAGAATCCAATGTAAATGTTCCCAGTGATTAACCAGACCGCCATACCATGAATGAGCGCATGAGCCGATAGCCAATACTGCCACGAGACCTGATATTTTTGTCCCGGAGGCACTATGGACAAATCAACCATCCGATTGCGGTTCTTTCCTTTTGCCATGCTGTCCGACTGTAAAGCAAAGTCGGCTAAAGCATGACCCATAAGCAATTTAGCGAACAAAACTATCATCTCATCCCCTTCTCCCTCGCCCAAACGTCCACTCCCACACTTGCAGGACAACTCCAAGCGCCACGGCGAACGTCAGGACGGAGAGGAACTTCAGCAGGTCAAAGCCGGAGGGTTCAGCGGAGTCGCGGAGGGTCATAAGCTATCCTTTTACGGACCCGTACCCGTACCCGTACCCGTACCCGT
>CAIVHJ010000157.1 GCA_903905665.1 uncultured Phycisphaerales bacterium | reverse complement strand
GCTTTGCTGGATATTGAGCCGCGATTGCAAAAGGTCGATGGTTATCGTTACTTGGCAGAATTGAAAACGGCGTTGAAAACCGCCCTTCAAGGAAAACAAAAACGTGTCGCTTAAACAGGAGCCACTCAAATTTCAACTGAATACGGAATTGACCCCTGAGATAGTTCTCCAGTCTTGGTTGGATCGAGCAGCGGGCGGAGCGGAGCCCTGCACAGCTCAAGCGCAGCCCGCTGCGGTCGTCGTCGTAAAATCGCGGCCCCAACCCCTTGCGGCGCCGGCGGTTGATAACCCGACGCACTGTGCGGTCTGACCGTGTTGTATTCTACCCGCCAACGTTCGATCAGCACCTTGGCTTCCAGCAGCGTGTAGAAGATCTCGCC
This sequence comes from uncultured Phycisphaerales bacterium, assembly GCA_903905665.1. GTDB lineage: Bacteria > Planctomycetota > Phycisphaerae > UBA1845 > CAIVHJ01 > CAIVHJ01. The sequence continues at coordinate 17,867 of CAIVHJ010000157.1, read as the reverse complement.
GTTGAGCATTTCATCTCGCAACTTGCCGTTGAAACTCTCCACATAACCATTCTCCCACGGGCTGCCTGGCTCGATGTACAGGGTCTTGACGCCGACTTTTGATAACCATTCACGAACCGTCGCGGCTACAAACTCCGGGCCGTTGTCGCTACGGATGAATTCCGGCGCACCGCGTGTGGCCATCAGCCAGGCCAATCGCTCCAACACATCCTCTGAGTTCAAGCTCCGAGCCACATCAATGGCCAAGCATTCACGGGTGAACTCATCCACAACAGTCAGCAGTCGCAAAGGCCGGCCCTCATGGGTTCGCGCGTGAACGAAGTCATAGGCCCAAACGTGATTGGCATACTCCGGTCGCAATCGAAGGCAAGAACCGTCGTTCAGCCAGATTCGGCTCCGTGGGGGCTGTTTTGAAGGAACTTTCAATCCCGCCTGCCTCCAAATCCGCTCGACCCGTTTGTGATTCACAGTCCAACCCTCCCGCCGTAATAACGCCGTGATCCGGCGATAACCATGCCGTCCATACTGACACGCCAGAGCCACGATCCGCTGCGTCAAAGGCTTCTCGTCATCAGCCACCATCGGTCGATAACGCTGCGTGGCCCGCGCCTGATTCAACACCCGGCAAGCCCGACGCTGGGAAACCGGCAGGACCCCACACACCTGTTGCACCGCCTGCCGTCGCCGCGCCGGGCTTAGAAGTTTGGGTGGGCTGCTTCCTTCAGAATCGCATTGTCCAGTGCCAGGTTGGCCACCACATTCTTGAGCCGGGCATTCTCACGCTGTAGTTCCTTGAGTTGGCGAGCCTGATCCGTGCTCAACGCCCCATACTCCTTCCGCCAGCGGTAATACGTCTGCTCGTGAATGCCCAATTGTTTGCAGACCTCGCCGATCGTCCGACCCTTGCCCAATTCAACCTCAGCCTCACGAAGCTGGTGAATGATCTGTTCGGGGGAATAACGCTTGCCTTTCATACCTGCCTCCTTCATCTATAGTGTAGAGTGATACGAAGTATCACTCTACACCTGGTCCAGTTTTAGGGGGGCAGGTCACAACCATTCAGCGATTAGACGATCATATTCGGCGTTGCTCGATTGGGTTCCGTGCGGTCCCCAATAATAATCTTTACCGTTCAGCGTCACGACCGCGAGACCACGGGGTTTGTGCCGCCGGTAAGACGGGAGTTTGTTGTGTGAGAGTTTTGGCAAGTGTGACCTCCAATCAGAAAAAACGGTACGTACCGTTTTTAACGATTCATAAGTCGCACTGCCCGACGCGAGCAGATATCACGAAGTCCGTGATTCAGCATGATTTGCAGCACAGCGGGCGAACGGGTTCGAACCGTCAACATTCAGCTTGGAAGGCTGATGCTCTGCCAATTGAGCTACGCCCGCATTGTAAGTGCTTTATTTATAAGAACTTACAAACCCGTGCGGATCGAATTCTATATGCTGTCTTAGAAAAATACAAACTACTCAATACACTAACATCCGACCACGACCGTATACCTATATATCGTCCTTCACAGCAAGTCAAAGCAGAAAAACCCTCTAGGATGCTCTACGAAATTCGATCTACCCCCCAGACCCTACCTAACACTACAACGCTAATTTTTAAACCATCTGCATATGTGTACATCCTTCAGAAATATGCTTATTTCATGCAATCGCCGCAACATTCGCTTCCGATGGGATCGACGGGCTTGTTCGTTGCGTGTTTGCGTTAAGGTCAATTGCGCCGCGAGGGACAAGGCCCGTTGTCGGGAACAACGTCCGTTGCGATTCCACAAGGGCACCAGCACCCGTGTGGCGGTGCGCAGTTGGGCGAGGGTCAGTTCCGGGATTTTTTTCCCCCATGGGCTTGGCGGAATTCCACCAGGAACAGGTGACTGAGGCAGGTCAGGATCAAGTGGCGAGAAATGGACTTGAAACTCCGAACCTCGAAGTGATCCAGACCCAATTCAGTTTTGCTGTCCTCAAAAAGACGCTCGATCCGCCAGCGACTGAAGGCCACCAACAACAAGGTGTCGACCGGGGTGGTGTCGGGCGCATTGCTCAAGAAGAATTTGACTTCTTCGGGCTTGAGTACCTGGCGAGCGAACAGCAACAGGTGGGGTCTGGAGGGCACCCCGTTTTCATCTTTGATCCAGAAGGGAAGGCACTTGGCTTCCCAGATCATTGGCCCGTTGTCGCCCTCCTTGACACGATACCGGACCCAGCTCTGTCGCCGCAGAATGGGCGAATGCCGCAGAATCTCCTGCCCCTCGGCCGCCGCCGGACTTTTAACCTTCAAACGCGGATAGCGACGAGGCCGACTTCCTCGTCGATCGCGGACGTGGTCCCGATAGAGCACTTGTGGTGGTTGCGTCCAGCCCGTAAAGTCCGTCGGAATCTCCGCCACATAGTTTTGTCCTTTGGCCTCCAGGGACCGCAAAAACGGGGGTTTCCCGCCGTACCATTCGTCAAAAGTGAGCCAGTCGAAACGCACCCCGTTCGCCAGCGCCCGCTCCAATTGTTGCAGCGCCATCTGCCACTTGGAACGATAGACTGCCTCGTCGGGAATGCCGACCGCCCGGCAGCGAATCCGATCCGCATGCCAGGTCTCTTCCGGAAGGTACAACTCGCCGTCCAGCAAGGTGTGAAAGTCGTCCACCGCCCAGCCCAGGTGAACGCTGACCACGCAGTTTTCTTTTTTACCCGCCGCACCGCAATACTGCCGCTGGACGCAAGCGGTATTGCGTCCCTTCTTTATGAAACTGGTTTCGTCGATGATCCCGATGCGGGGATGAAAGGCCGGTCGGCGGGCCACCCGTTGTTGCAGCCGGTCTCGCGCCGCCGACTCGTCCCACTTGAGCAGCCCCAAAAATTCCTGCAGGGTTCGCGGGGGAACACCGGCGGCGTCCGCCATCGGTTCGATGCTTTTGCGATCCAGGTCGGACAACTGCCCGGTCACATAAGTTTGCAGGTGCATCCGGTTGGTGACTCGACCAAGACAATCACTGAATTGATGAAGAAAATGGGTCAAAGCCGGTTTGATCCTCAAAATCGTTTCGGCGTCCATGCTTATGACCTCCTGAGTATAAGGGTTACCCAGGAGTATCATCGAGCCGCCGCCTGAAAAAACTTGAGCCTTCTTAGCGTTGTAGTGTTAAGTACCCCCAAAATAATCACAGGCGAAAGACGGTTTCACGTCATTTTGCCCGGTGGATGATCCACCGATATTGTATTTAATAAATAACAATTAACGTATTTAATGTTCGAAAAGAATTTTCTGAAAATCTTTTTGCGCGAATTGAAAAAGAAATTAAAGCCCATATAATAATGTATAAAACTAATCTTTTTTTAATAAAAGGAATAAAAATAAAAATGATAATGAGAAATAATCTCAGCAGGAGTTGGGGCCGTAGTAAGAGTTTGAGTCTGCATAGGAATTGGAGTAGTGGTTGGAGTATGCGTTGTGCTTGGAGTACAAGTTGGTGAAGTGTCATGATTCGCGTATTCAGGTGAACACGGGAGTAGTAGTGGGGGTCGCCCAGCGCAGGGTGGTTACAATGCCGCGCAAGATATCAAGACCCGAACGATGACCGATGGCGCATAGTTCGGCAGTTGCATGGTCGATGTCGCCGGAAGAAACATTCTGCTTGCTCAGGGCGTATGTCAATGCGACGATGGGTTCGGGATACTGGCCCACGAAGGCTGCCCGCAGCATCTGTACAGAGATCAGAGAGGTTTGTCGCTCCAGACGTTGAGAGAGTTGATGGATCAATCTTTGCCGGATGAGGCGTGCTTGCGAATCCAACGAGGAGACAAAATCCAGCGCAGCCAGAACTCCCAGTATGACATCATCGCCTGACGGAGTAAGCCCTTCCCCAGTCCCCACCACAGACGCAAGCAAATCTACATCGCCTGCGGACGAGAATGAGCCTAACGCTTTCTCGATGCGTTCCTGTGCCCCGATCGCATGTGGTGCATCAGGAGCAGACCCACTTTTCACCCAGAATTCCAAGTGGTCAAGAATCGCGGCAGAACAGGGTTTGGCAAGTCGAGTCGTAATTGCGAGATTCGCGATTTCTGCATCTGAAAGATCAATCACCATCGAGTTGACGACCAGCCGCTGGGAATCAACCTGAGCCTGCTCTCCAACAAATAGAGACGCCAAGCCGCACACGGGTCCAATCGCCCAGGGATGCATGGGGACGTGGAGCGGCAAGAGCGTAATAAGGAAACCGCCGTCCAGAAGAATGTTGGCAGCGTGGGGAAATGTCGAAACGACCCGGCCCTCGTGAGCGAGAGCGATGGCCTCGTGAGCCAGGCAGCCAATTCTCAAAGGTGCGATGTTCAATGAGACTTCTTCCCGTGCAATTCCGGGTGCTGTGCGCCGGCGATGTCTCCAAACTTGGTCAAGGTACACTTCGATTTGGTCGTCATGAGATTCTGATAATGCCGGTCTTCGACGAAAGCCACAATGCGGGAAATTGAACTTTCGCCATCGACGAAGCGCCAGGGGAAACATCCGATCGTGCATCGCTGGTTCAGCAGCAAATCGATGTCGCCGCCCAGACACTCCGCATGGATGATGCCTTTGTTGAACATCTCCAGATGCATCAGCTGATACTTGGAATCGTCGAAAACCTGCGCGAGCGTTTTGCCGTATTGGGTCTTGAAGTGCGCATCTGCCTCGCGCGCCTGACGGGGCATCCAGTCTCGAATGATGGTGTTCATCGGATGGTCGGCACTGCCGCAGTCCACGCCTATCCATTTGATTTTCTTGCGTTTGGCCCAGTCGGCGAATTCACGATCCGGTCCCGGATGTTTGACCATATAAGCGATTTCGTCCGCCGTGGGCTGGTCCCAGCCATAGTGATGAAAACCGGTGTGAATGATCAAAATATCGCCTTCGCGGACTTCGACTCGCTCCTCAACCATGGCGGATGTGTAAATGTCATAGGCCCCCACCGCGTCGGAAAGATCGACGATAACGCCGTCGCTGACCAAAAAGTCGAGCGGCAGTGATGCAATGTCCCTGCCGGCAGTGTAAAAGTGAATCTCGCCGTCGAGATGAGTTCCGAGGTGGTTGGAATGCGTCAGCACTTGCCCGTTCGCACCGTTGGGCGCGAGACGCTTGAAATACTTGATCTGCAAAGGTTCGTAAGTGGGCCATGGAGGAGTAGCAATGCCGAGCGGAATTGTCAGATCAATTAGCTTCATTATCGTTTCTCCTGTGGGTTCGTGACGTTACGAAAGGTTTTTGAAAACGCTTGAAGCGCTGCCTCAAAACACGCCATGGGTGGTCTGACCAGCCCCGCGCCGACCATTCCAATTCCCGGTTCGCGGTGAGCAATCCCCGTGTTGACCACCGGCAGGATTCCTTCCGCCACAACGCGGGTCAGTTCGATCCCGGTCGGAGTTCCGCGAAAATCGAGCGTCGGGATTCGATAGGCAGGATTTTCCGCGAGCGTAATTTCGTACATGTCGCGGGTAAACGCGAGTGCGCGCGACACGTTTCCGCCGACGAATTGGACGATCGCGGGCGCCGCAGCCATCGCAAAACCGCCCAGACCCGCCGTTTCTGTGATGACCGAATCACCGATATCGGGGGCGGCATCGGCTTCGCTGAATCCGGGCAAATAAAGCCCATCTACTTTCGGAGACGACGCCGTGAACCAGCGATTTCCGAGGCCGGAAACGCGGATTCCAAAATCGGTGCCGTTTCGGGCCATAGTGGAGATCATGGTACTGTTTGCGATTCCCAGCGTTGGGTCGAGCGCAGATTTGCAGGCGGCCATACTAAGGTTTAGGAAAAAGTGATCGTTGGTGTGCATGAACCGCAGGACTTCGGCCACTTTATCGGCTCCGGCCTTTGTTGAGACCAGATGCGGTGCGAGTTCGCGGATCAGCAGGGAGGTAGCTGCGCGGTTGCGGTTGTGAACCTCGTCACCCATCTGAAGGGCCTGCGCGATGAGATTTACAAGGTCGATCGGACCGTGCAGAGCGATCGCCTCGGCGAGGACCGGCGCAAGAACGCGCTCCATCCAGCGGAGCCGCTGAATGACTTCATCCGAGTAGGCGCCGTAACGAAGAACTTTGCCCAACCCCTCGTTCAGCGTCGAGTAGGCACGATTTTGGAACGTCGTGTTTTCTACAATCCAGACCGGCATGGACGCGGTAATCACCCCTGCCATCGGACCCACAGACTGGTGGTGATGGCAGGGATCAAATGCAATCCTGCCCGAAGCCGCCAGACTGGCAGCTTCGTCGGGATTTTTCGCCAATCCTTCATAGATCAGACCGCCGATCACCGCCCCGCGCATCGGCCCGCACATTCGTTCCCAACTCACGGGAGGTCCCGCGTGAAGGACGAGGTTTTTCTTCATTTCCGGAATCAAGTCGATCGCACGCCCGATGCCTGTGATGGTCGGTCTTGCCTTGAGCAGGCGGCTTACGGCCTCGGTATTGGCGGTTGTGATTTCCGGCAACAATTCCCCATCCGTCCCGCGCAGGAGATCCAGTGCAGCCAGCATTTCGGGATTTCCCCGCGCTTCGGGTCGCCAGTCCACCTGTACCACCCGAGTTCCCGTGCGACGCAGATTCTCGCCGAACGAGGCCAGACCCATATTCACAACCACGAGGTCGTTTTGAAATAAATTTGACCGGGCACCGGTGTTCATGCTTGCTCCGAAAGTCAGTGATGCGAAGCACATTGCTTGAGTACCGCCGCCGCGAGCAGAACCGCCTGACGATTGTTCTCCATAACGATCACGTCGGCATCCTCAAGTTTGTGTTTCTGGTTCTGATATCCTTGCGGGTCCAGTTCTGTTCCTGTAATCGAGGCCACGGCCACCAACTCGGTACTCCGTTGGCGCGCGATTGCTCGCGACGATCTGACGCCTTCCGCCAAAATCCCCGCCGGGTCTTCGTGCGAACCATAACCAAGCAGGCAATCGAACAGCAATACGCCGACCTCGGAGTCCTGCATTTCAAGGTGCAGTCGCTCGTTTCGCAAAACAGGTTCGATCATCGGGTGGGGACGACCGACCGTGAACGCATCGTCGCCGAGGTCCAAAATCACATGGCCCGACACGCACTGTGTCCCTGTAATTCGCAGGGTTTTGTCTTTCTGGAGATTGGACCTGATTTCAAGTTTCTCTCGAGAAAGCAGTGCGAGGGCTTCCTGTCCGGTGGTTCCACCGCAAAACAAGCCTCGCAGTTTTGTATCGGGGCGAAGTTGCGCCGACAATCTCGAAACAAGTCCCGGATCGATCGACGAAATCGCTTCGGTCCCGGCGGTAAACCCGACAAGACGGCAGGCAGCCTCAGCCGCACCCGCGAGCGAATCGGCAAAAACGATCGCATTTTTCTTTCGGTCCAGACTTGACTCGTTTGCTCCCACGAAATGCACCACGGCTGGCTTGCTCGCCTTGGCGAGCGATTTTAACACGCTCTCGGCTACCTGCGGTGACGGGGGTTTGGAGATGACGACGATCACCTGGGTAGTTGGGTCCGCCGACAGCATTTCGATGCCCTGAATCGTCATCATTCCGCCGACACGATCCGACAAGTCCCGCCCGCCCGTTCCGATCGCCTGCGAAATCCCGCCGCCGAGGCGATGGATGCAGCAAGTCATCTCCTGGATTCCGGTCCCCGACGCCCCGACAATCCCGATCGATCCCGACCGAACGACGTTGGCAAACGCCAACGGCTTGCCGTTAATGATCGCCGTTCCGCAATCCGGACCCATCATGAGCAAACCACGCCGGAGGGCTTGCAATTTCAAGGAAATTTCGTCTTCGATGGACACGTTGTCGGAAAACAGCAGAACATGTAAACCCCGCTCCAGTGCTCGTCGCGCTTCACGAGCGGCGTAAAGACCGGGCACGGAAATGATCGCCAGATTGATTTCGGATGCTGTCCGCAATGCCGCAGTTAGCGATCGCGGCTGATGTTCGGATTCTTCGATATGGCGATCCGCTTTGAGCAGGTCCGCAATCGCACTCTCTATCTTGTCCCGCTCAATATTCGTACTCCGAACCACGATGATCAGATCATTGGGACCGGCTTTGTCCATTTCGGGATCGGAGTAACCGGCGGAGGAAAGCAGGGATTTGTTTTGCGGTGTCGCCATGACCACGGCGGCATCTTCAATCCCGGCCAGCGACTTGACCTCTCGTGATATTCGCATCAGGAGAACGGAATCGTAGTAAGAATCTTTAAGAATGATGACATGATTCGGCATATCAGACACTCGGTATATCGCCCCTTTGCTTCGTGAGGATAGAGCAGCACCCATTATACAACGACATTCCCCAACGTCCGCATCTCTAATGCGACCACAAATTGAATCCGGTCAGTGTGTCAGGGAACAAGTCTGCGATTCTTCTTCAGCGCCAAATAGACTTTTTCCGGATCGAGCGGGAATTCGTGCATCTCGATCCCCGTGGCATTGGCGAGTGCGTTGCCGATGACGCTCGGGACCGAGATCATCGGATGTTCCGCCACGCCGCGCGCCCCGTAGGGACCTTCCGGATGCGGAGTTTCGATGAAGAGTGCAACGGATTCGCGCGGAATGTCCTTGGCGGTCGGAATTTTGTAATCCTTGAGCGTCGCATTCAGAAAACGGCCCTCTTTGTTGAACACGAATTTTTCGCTCAGAGCCGAACCCAGTCCCTGCACCACGCCGCCGATCACCTGACAACGGCATTGTTGCTCGTTGATCACCTTGCCCACGTCAAAAGCGGACGCAATCTTGAGCACTTCGATTTCGCCGGTCTCGGTGTCCACTTCGATGAGTGCGGCATGAGCGCCGTACGTCCAGTCCAGCGCAGGCAACCCTTGTCCCGTTTCCGGATCAAGATGGGTCAGTCCATGCGCGATGTAGCGGCCGCGACCGATCACCGGCCCGCCGATGCTGTTGCCGTTGGGATAGATGAAACCCATCACGACCTGGCGATAATCCAGGCCCTGTGATGGATTGCTTTTGACAAACACACGGCTGTTTTCGCACACCAGCGAATCCACGGGGACGTTCAGCGCCTGCGAAGCTGTTTGCCGAATCTGGTTGATGCAATCCCGGGCTGCTTCGATCGTCGCTCTGCCGCCCATAACGGTCAATCGGCTCGCCACCGTTTGCCAGTCGTAAGGGGTATAGTCGGTGTCGCTGTCCCATGACACGCGAATTTTATCCATGGGGATTTTCAGTTCGTCTGCGGCAATCTGGGTCAGGGCGGTATAGGTACCCTGTCCATAGTCGATCCCGCTGACCAACAGATTGGTTGAAGCATCTTCGTTGAATTTGATGACGACGGAACATGAAGTGAACGTGGGCATCGCCGGCGCCTTGTGGAGCATCGCAACGCCCATGCCGCGCACCTTCCCCGAAAACTTCCCGCCGGTTGCGTCCGGTTTTCGATTGCGCCAGCCGATTTCGGACGCGACGAGCTCCAGACATTTGTCAGGACGGCCGTGATGATCCGTGAAAGGCTCACCGGTGATGGTCGTGTCGCCGGTGCGGAGCAAATTTCTCATTCGAAATTCAAAGGGGTCCATTCCCAGTTTTTTGGCGACGAGGTCCATGTTGCGCTCGATCGCCCAGAGCACTTCGAGGTGGCCGAACCCGCGATAAGCCGTTCCGAAAACCTTGTTGGTATAGACGACCAATGAATCGATTTTGCAATGGGGAATGTGATAAGGGCCCGCGCCCGAATAAGCGGCCGCCCGGCCGACGTTGACTCCATAATCGGCATAGGCGCCGGCATCCCACAGATAGCGGATTTCCAGCGCCGTGATTTTTCCGTCCTTGGTCACACCGGTTTTGATCAGACTATTCAATCCCTGTCGAGAGGGCATCGTGTTGAATTCTTCCTCCCGGGTACAGGTCATTTTTACCGGGCGGCCCTTGGCGGCTTTGGAGAGACAATAAACCAGCGGTTCCAGATGGATACCAGCCTTTCCGCCGAACCCGCCTCCGACATAAGGTACACGAACCCGCACATTCGAAAGCGCCAGACCGAACGTATGGCACAGAAGGTTCCGCACGGTATAAGGGGATTGGGCGGATGTGATGATTTCGACTCTTCCGCCGACTTTTACCTGAGCGATGGCGGTGTGGGTCTCCATCGGAACATGCTGTACGGGGGGATTGCTGAATTCGTTTTCCGTCACCAGGTCCGCCTTGGAAAATCCCGCGCCGACATCCCCTTTTCGGATTTTCTGGTGATGGGCGATATTGCTTCCCGGTTCGGGGAAAAAGACACCCTTCATCCACGAATACTCACCGAGTTGTTCATGAACCAGCTGGGTGCGCTGTGAGTATGATTCCTTCACATCGAGCACGGGTTTAAGAACGTCGTATTCGATTTCGATGGCTTCGCAGGCAGCCCGGGCCTGAACTTCGGTGTCGGCAGCAACGGCGGCGACGGCTTCACCCTGATATCGCACACAATCCCGAGCCAGGATGTCTTTGTCCTGCATGTAAAGTCCGACCTTGTAGGGCAAGTCCTTTCCCACGAGCACAGCCCGTACTCCCGGCATGGAGGCGGCTTGTTCGGTGGCAACGCGCACGATTCTCGCCGAAGCATGGGGTGAAGTTTTGATGCGGGCAAACAACATCCCCGGCAGCAGCATGTCATGCACGAACTGGGCGGTTCCGGTGACTTTCTCAACTCCGTCGATGCGTTTGGCGGCGCCGCCCACATAAGGCGCTGACGCATCGCTGGTGGCCTGATAGCCGCCTGTTTTTCGTGCGCGAGCGACCGCTTCAATGGCGTCGATGATCGGTTTGTATCCTGTGCAACGACACAAATTGCCGGACACGGCTTCGATGATCTCTTCTCGCGTCGGATCGGCATTGCGCATCAGCAAAGCCCGCGCCGACATCAACACGCCGGGCGTGCAGAAACCGCATTGCACCGCCCCAAAGTCGATAAATGCCTGCTGCAGATCCGACAAATGTTCCCCGTCGGATTCCCCTTCGATTGTTCGGATTTCACTGCCGTCCGCCTCGACCGCCAGAATCAGGCATGCGTTGACCGGCTGACCGTTCATGATGATCGTGCACGCGCCGCACTCGCCGATCCCGCACCCCGTTTTGATTCCTCCCAGATGACAATCGTTCTTGAGAAGTTCCAGCAACGTGCGCTCCGGAGGAACGCTCAGCGTGGCTTTTTCTCCATTGATTGTCAGCGTGATTTGTCGGAGCATTCTGAAATCCTTCCGGCACACGATTCCGGAAACACTATTTATCTTTCGTTGCGAGGAGTGCTCTCGCCAGTTTTTTACAGAGCAGCGCCGTCATGTCGCAGCGATACTCAGCCGAGGCTCGAACGTCATCAATCGGACTGATACTGGAAAGTGCTTTGACTGTCAGTTTTTCGCCGACGGATTCGACGGTATCACTGGACTGGTAGATTCCTTCGAGTCCACGTACCAGCACCGGTTTGCAGGCGACACTCCCAATGGCCAAGCGAAACTCGCGAGCCTCCGGATCATAGGCTCCAGCTGCATTGACCAGCGCCAGATCGTGACCCCGAATCCGTTTGATTTTGAAAAAAGCGGATCGCAGTCCGGCGGATTGTGGCGGGACAATCATCGCCGTAATGATTTCTCCGCGTTTCAGCGCCGTCTTTTTCACATCGTGGATAAATCCATCCAGCGGAACTTCCCTGGAACCCTGTGGCGAGGCGATTCGCAACTTTGCGTTGAGCACTAACAGCGCCGGGCTATGATCTGCGCACGGAGAAGCATTGCCCAAATTGCCGGCAATCGTGGCGCGACATCGCACTTGATAAGAACCCAGATTTTCCGCAGCGGTTGCCAGTCCCGGATAGCGATGTCGAATCTGTTCATTTTCGGCGACGCGCTGAACCGGCACACAGGCGCCGATGATCAGTGTTCCGTCCGATTCCCAGCGAAGAATTTTTAATTCCGGGATATTTTTAATGTCCACAACGAGGTCAATTGATATGCCGGCTCGGATGTCTGCGATCAGGTCGGTTCCGCCAGCCAGCACCGCCGTCTTGCCTTTTTCCTGGCTCAGCAGCGCGACCGCGTCATTTACAGTGATGGGGTTTTCATAACGCCGGATGCCCATTGCGAATTCCCCTGTGACCGGGCTCCTCTATCAGACGAATAAAAACCGGATGCCCTTGCCTTCCGTCCGATCAAGATGCTGACGGGCTGGCTGAAAGAGCGGGCTGATCGGATTCGACGGCGGCCGCATCAGGAAAAACGGACACGAATCTCAGTCCAAAAACGTCCCGCCCCCCGATGTCGCGCACCGGTCCAACGGTTGCTCGGACTCGCATACCAAGAACCGGCTCCTGAATATCCAATTGACCCGTCGCACGGACGCCCTGATCCATCTGCACAATCCCGAACGTCACGTACAATTGTTCGTAATCAAGTGACAGCGCATAAGCGCGTGTGAACGTAAGCAACGTTCCCTCTCCTGAGATGGGAATCGGCGAAAACTCCGTGGCGTTGCATTTGGAGCAATAATAATGTGTCGGATAAGAGAGTTGACCACACTTATTGCATCGGGCGGCATTGACGGTATGTGCCATCTCTAGGCTCCCTTCGATAGGATTGTAGCGACCACATTGTTGCCGAACCCGCCGAAATTCAGCGCAAAACCGTGTCGCGGGTTTTTCACCTGCCGTTTCCCCGCCTCACCCCGAAGCTGAAGCGCCAGTTCAACGATTTGCGACACCCCGGTCGCGCCCACAGGGTGACCTTTGGCTTTCAAACCTCCGGAGGCGTTGATCGGCAATTTCCCGGTGATCTGCGTGACGCCGCGTTCCAGTGCAAGGTGCCCTTCTCCCTCGGGGAAGAAACCCACCTGCTCGCTCTGAGCAATCTCCAAAATCGTGAACGCATCATGCAGTTCGGCAAGCGAGATATCTTTGGGCTCCAGTTTGGCCATGGCAAATGCTTTGCGTGAGGCGGTCTGCACGGCGGTAAGAACCGTCGGGTCGGGTCGCTCGTGCACGGCCTGTGTATCCGTGGCCTGACCGATTCCAGAAATAACAATTGGGGTTTTTTTGAAATTTTTCGCCAGATCCGCCGGCGCCAACAAAACAGCCGCGGCGCCGTCACTCACGGGACAACAATCGAAAAATCGCAGCGGATCTGCCACAAACGGATTGTTCATCGCAGAATCGGGAGAATGGAGAAGACCCTCCATTGCAATTGGCATCTTGAGGTGCGAAGCGGGATTCAAAAGCGCATTCGCGTGGTTCTTGATGGCCACCATGGCGAGGTGTTCGCTGGTCACGCCATACTTCTGCATCCACAAACGCGCAAACATTCCCGCCAACGCAGGAAGCGTGATCCCATAAATATACTCAGCAAAGCGATGGCTCAGATAAGAAACAAACTCGGTGGCTTCGAAGTTGTTGACTTCCTGCATCCGCTCGCCACCGACGACCAGCACACAATCGTACATGCCCGATGCCACCGCGAGAAAACCGTTCTTGACTGCCGAGGCCCCCGAAGCAGGACCGTTCTCAATGGTGTCCGCCGCGACAGGGTACAGGTTCATGCGATCGACCAGCGCACTGGCGATACCCGCTTGCCGGTTGTTGCGAGCGGAACCCATGTTCGCCACGTATACAGCGTCGATCTTCTTGCGTTCGATACCGGCATCCGTGATCGCCCCATGGGCCGCCTCCGCCATGAGTTTCAGCAAACTCCATTGCGCTCGCCCGAATTGAGTCGTCGCAGCACCGACAATAACAACATCTCTCATAGCTTCGCCTCCAGAGTCTCGCCGATCTGGATCAGCATGGTTCGAAGGTCGGGCTTGCGAATGGGATACGATTTTTCAAGTAAATGGGCTGGCACGGGGCGCGCGCCGGAAACGAGACGGGATTTTGCTTTGAAATAAGTTTCCCGCGTCAGAACCCACGAAGGAGCGCCGCCCAATTCATGCTGAATCGAAAATTTCTGCTGCAAAGGATACTCGATCATCCAACGCCGGTGACCGATCGGACTTTCCGCCACGATCCACACCTCATCCTGACCCAGGTACTCGATGTGATGTTCCATTTTGGAGGCGAATAGATGAGCGCCGATTCGCAACCCGCGCTTCAGCGTCAGAGTGTGGTAACTGATACCGTGCTTTTCATCGAACATCCGTCCGTTGACGATACCGGCGAGTTCCCCGTCAATCACGCCCACCAGACAGTATTCGTTGCGGACACGATGTCTTTTCCACCCAAGCAATTCGGCATAAAGCCGGGCTCCCACCACGTCATAAAAATCCCGGTCCAGAGTTCTCAGCGGATCGATCGCATCCAGCAGAACATCCACTTCGTCCAAAGACGCCGACCTCACCACCATCGTCTCGCCGTTGGCGAGCAGGATGTGTTTCGCCGGATAAGGCGCCATGTCCAGTTTCGGCGGGCGAAGCATCGCCTCCAGGTGATCCATCATCAGCATTCTCCTGATGTGCGCTTATTTTCGCAGCCTCGGATTAGAAAAAAACAGTCTGTGGCAATCACAAGTGCAGGCGAGAGAACTCGAATCATCGACGTCCAGATTGGGAAGCCGGCATTTTACCACTGACTACTTGCGCCCACGACTTTCACGGCACATTTTAGCGTCATCCCTTATGCTCACGCAACTGCTCGCATTTTCAGAGTATTGCAATCGTTCCGATGAAGCACCCGAGTATATCAACTGGATTTGATCAATAATCGGAAACGACGCCCACCCTGCTGCTGTCTTGTTCGAGTTGCGGTGATAATCGGATGTGTACGTCCTCGAAATCCCTAAGATAAAGCCTCTTTCTGCGTCATAGTTGGCTAAGATTGAAACTGTGAGTTTTTTTGATATGGTGTCAGAGAATAGAGAATTTAATCTATGGAATCTGAGAGTCATGCTACTGGGTGAGTGGCGGAATGGCAGACGCTGGGGACTTAAAATCCCCTGACCGAAAGGTCGTGTGGGTTCGATTCCCACCTCGCCCATTGTGTGATATATCATTACGTTTTTATCCGTGTTTCGTGAGGATTCGGCATGAACGATAATGCAATATATGGATTGGCGCTGACGGATACCCAGGCCCAATTGGAGGCCTCGCGGTGTTTGATGTGCGAGGATCCGCCGTGTGTGGCTGCCTGTCCGGCGCAGGTTCCGGTCAAACACTTCATTCGTGCGATTCGTTTCGGCGCCCCGCGCCGGGCGATCAACTTGATTCGCGAGCGAAACGTGCTCGCGGGGGTCTGTGGTCTGGCTTGTCCGGTGGATGATCTCTGCGTCGGAGCCTGTCGAAGCACTGACTTGAGCACTCCAATCGCCATCGGCGAACTTCAGCATTATGCCGCCGTCAAGGAAATCCAATCCGGTCGAAAGCCGCCGGCTTCCCGTGCGGCCGGTGAGCGCGTCGCCGTTCTCGGCGCCGGACCGGCTGGACTTGCAGCCGCCGCAGAACTCGCTCGACTGGGTCACCATCCGACGGTTTTTGAAAAGAGCAGGCGACCGGGTGGAATCTGCACGTACGGTGTGCACAGCCGACGAGTCCCGCATCAACTGACCATTGCCGAAATCGAGTACATCAAGAGTCTCGGCGTGACTATCAAAACAGGCAGCACATTCGGCGACAAAGGAAGCAACCTCGACGATCTCTTTGCGAGCGGATTTAAGGCGGTGTATGTTTCCACTGGTTTGCAGGAACCGCTTATGCCGGGAATTCCCGGTGAGAGACTCAAGGGTGTCACGACCTGGAAAGCGATTCTGCAGGCGTTTGCGACACAGGGTCTGGGCGACGGCAAAAAACCGACCGTACCCAAAGACGTCATCATCATCGGCGGTGGGAGCGTGGCGATGGATGCCGCCTGCGCCGTCAAGGACCTCGGCGCCAAAGAGGTTGACGTGCTGTGTCTTGAAGCCCCCAACGAAATGCCCGCCTATCATGCCGAACTCGACGACGCATGGACACAAGGAATTCGTTTTCATACCCGCTTCCTGCCGCTGCGGATCACAGGCACACGAGGAAAAGTCACCGGAGTTCGCGCCATTCGCATCCAATGGAAGCGGCCGAACAAGTTCACGCCGGACAATGCCGTGAAGATCAAGGGAACCGAATATCGACTGCCTGCCTCGATGGTGGTTTTCGCAATCGGGGCAAGACCTTCGCCCGAACTTTCGCACCTCTTGCGCGGAGTAAAATTGGACAAATCGGGTCGGATCATCGTCAATTCCGAAACGGGTGCGACGTCAAGAAAAGGCGTGTATGCCGGGGGAGACGTGGTATCGGGCGGCGGGACGATGATCGTCAAGGCGGTGGCGGAAGGTAAACGGGTCGGACAGGCGATTGACGCTTTTTTGCGAGGACTCACAGCATGATTACTCATCATCGCGATCTCTCGATTGATTTTTGCGGTGTGCGATTCAGGAATCCATTTGTGCTTTCGGCAGCCCCGCCGACGGACGATCTGGACATGGTTCGGGCGGCGTTTGACGCCGGTTGGGCCGGCGCCGTGCTTAAAACGACTTCTGTCGAATCCGAACCTGTTTCGCTGGTTTATCCGATGATGAGCGCGATGCACTCCGGCGGCGAGCGGATTGTCGGTTTCGGCAATATCGACCTGATCTCCGAGCACCACATCGACGTCGTCGAGCAGCGCGTCAGCACACTCAAACGAGAGTATCCCGATCGGGTCGTTTCCGCGAGCATCATGGGTTCCCGTAAGGAAGAATGGCAGGAACTCGTCCGGCGACTGGAAGCAGCCGGTGTGGACATCATCGAATGCAGTTTTTCGTGCCCCCAGGGCAGCATGGGCGAGGAGCCCGGCGCCATGCTGGCGCAAAGCATCGAAGCCACCGAGCGCGTCGCAGGTTGGGTCAAATCCGCCGCCAAGCGCGCTCCCGTCGTCATCAAGATCACCCCGCAAGTTACGAACATTGTCAAAGTGGCCCAAGCCGTCCAGCGAGGCGGCGCCGACGCGATTTGCGCCTCCAACACGATTCCGTCGCTCATGGGCGTCGATGTGGACAACTGGGTTCCCTATCCCAACGTACACGGTTCGAGCACGTACAGCGGCATGAGCGGGCCCGCCACCAAACCGATCACCCTGCGAACGCTCGCCGAAATCCGTCGCCACGTCGATTTGCCGATCACCGCTACCGGCGGACCCGTTACCTGGCGCGATGCCGTCGAGATGATGCTCGTCGGCGCCACCACCGTGCAATTCTGCACCGCCGTCATGCATTACGGCGTGGATATTATTGACGACCTGCAGGATGGACTCGCGTTTTATCTGGATGACAAAGGTCTGAAATCCCCCACCGATCTGATCGGTAAAGCACTGCCGCATATCGTAGGCCACGGAGAATTGCCGCGCGATGCCAAAATGATCTCGTCCGTGATCGAGGACCGATGCGTCCGCTGCGACTTGTGTTACATCGCCTGTCGCGACGGAGGACATCAAGCCATCACCCTCAAACTCCCCGACCGACTGCCGACTACTGATCCCGACAAATGTCCCGGTTGCGGTCTCTGCGTCACCGTCTGCCCCGCCGACGCTATCGAAATGGTGAAGAAGTAGTTGCACAATCTCTCTCTTTATCAATAAGAACGCTCGATCGTTTGCGGCAAGTCCATGATTGGAAAAGAGTTAAGTATATTACAGTGGTGCTTTAAGATGGGTTCGTTTGGTAATTTTGCTATAGAGGGGGGAGGCACCAGGTAGCCGACAGCAGGAAGAAAATGAGGAATTATGAATTATGAATGGTGAACGGAAAAACTGCATTAAGAGCCTATCCGAATAACCCAGAGCAACGATATGTGATCACGCCACAAACCAAATGAAGCAGCGCCAGATAATTCTCAGCCTTCTTTTCCCACCGCATCAGGATGCGGCGAAATCGGTT
>CAIVHJ010000156.1 GCA_903905665.1 uncultured Phycisphaerales bacterium | reverse complement strand
CGGATTAAATATGAGGATGATGACGACAACACCTACGAGAACCCGACTTATCTTCTCATAATATAAGTTAGGCGGGTATAAGTGGAAAGTCAAGTCAAAACTGTGGGAAATAGGTCACTTTTTGATGGGTGGGTAAGAAACGGTGCTGAGAGTAAGGGTTGAGAGATGGTTCCCATCGGCTTGACCTGGCGGGGAATTCACGTTCCAATGATGGGTTGTGGGTCGTTGGTCGTCTATTTCGGGATTGGAGCCGCAGATGAGACAACGTAACTTATTCGCAGGGTTGAGTTTAATAATTTTTGTCTTCGCTGGATTCCGTTCGGTTTCCGGTCAGGATTTGGTTTCATCGGACGAACTGAAAAAAATCAATTATTACAAGTATTGGCAACTTCAAGTTCCCATGTCGAAGAAAGAATCGCTTCTGCAGATTGAACGCGTGGAGGATACGATTTACGCGATCACGAGCAAAACAATACTTTATTCCATCGATGCGCAGACGGGGGTGATTCGGTGGTCTGCCAAGTTGGGAGGAAATGGTTACCGCGTTTATTGTCCGGTTCACGTACAAAGTTTCTGGGGAAAGAATCTGACGCTTGTGGCGACGACGGGAAAAATGATCTGGTTGGATCGCAAGACCGGCGAGCGGGTGTATGAATATGAACCGGCGTTTCCCATTTCGACGTCCGCCGTCAGCGACGGTTTGAGGGTTTATGTCGGTGGAATGGATGACATGCTTCATTGCCTGAAATTCGTTCCGACGCGAGGTTTCGCCACATTGGTGAACCTTTATAACGTGTCCCCCGGATGTTCGATGGGAGTATCGCCGGTGTTGTGGGGTTCGAGTTTGTTTTTCGCATCGGACGACGGTCGCATCCGAGTTTGTCAAGCCGATAGCAAGGTTCGTGAATGGGTTTTTCGCAGTGAGTCGCCTCAGCGTGCCGGGTTGTTGGTGGACAGTACGGGAGTGTACGTGGCGACGGCGGATCGGTTCATTTATCGGTTGAATGTGGATACGGGACAGGTGGTTTGGCGCTATCGCACCGAGGGAAAGATGTCGCATCAACCGGTCATTCTGGGGGAACACCTGTTTCAGGTTGTGGAAGGCAACGGTGTTGTTGTTCTGGACACCGATACGGGTGAGTTGGCTTGGAGCCGTTCGGGGATTGTGGATTTTGTGGCGTCTGATTCGGAAAACGTATATTTGCTTGATGATACCGGTTGTGTTCTGGCGGCGGATCCCGTGACGGGTGAAATTCGGTCGCGTGTTGAGGTTGGGTTTCAACCGCTGTTGGCGAGCAATCCGGGTGGTGGAGCCTGGTATTGGGGGAACTCTGCCGGTTTGGTGTTTTGTGCCCAGTCGGACCGCGTTCCGTATCTGCGCGTGGAGCAGGTCCAAGCGGCGATGAATAAAGAACAGAGTTCGGGTTCGGAATCAGCAAGTACTTCGCCGGATTCGACCCCCACCGAATCCAATAATGGACTCCGGGATTTACTGAAAAGTCAGAGCACGGTTCCTCCTATGAGCGACTAAAGTTGCTGTCCGGTGGGCCCCCATGTCCTCGCATCGCATTCAGCGAGCATTGATCAGCGTTTATGACAAGACGGGAATCGTGGATTTTGTGCGCGCCTTGAGCAAGATGGGGATTGAGATCATTTCGACGGGGGGTACGGCTTCGCTGCTGAAGAGTCAGGGGGTGTCGGTCACGCTGGTGGAAGACATCACCGGTTTTTCCGAAATGCTCGATGGGCGAGTGAAGACGCTTCATCCTAGAATTCATGCGGCGATTCTTGCGGATCGGGACAATCCCGAACACAGGCGCCAACTCGCCGAGCAGGGAATCAAGCCGATCGATATGGTCGTGGTCAGTTTGTATCCATTCGAGAAGACGATTTCGAATCCGGATTGCACGTTTGAACAGGCGATCGAGATGATCGACATCGGTGGGCCGTGTTTGCTCAGGGCCGCCGCCAAGAACCATCGACACGTTGCGCCGATTATTTTTCAACCCGCAGAAGCAGGAGCCCTCTTGGATCAGATTCAAAACTTCACCGGTTCTCTGTTTTCACCCCGTCAAGCGGCCAAGTGTTTTTATGAAACGTTGCGGTATGACAAGGCGGTGAGCGATTATTTGCAGAAACAAGTAGAGTGGAGCGCTGCATCACCCAGCCCTGAATTCGCTCCCAATTTGGCGCTGTTGTTCATGCAAACCGAAAGAATGCGATATGGGGAAAATCCGCATCAGATTGCCGTGAAGTATTCCAATCGTCGAGAGGTCCAGGAGCCCAACCTTTGTCTAACGAAACACGGCGTTTTTCCCGGTCCGGAAATGTCGTTCAATAATTATGTGGATGCCCATGCGGCGTTGGAACTATGCAAAGAAGTAACCCGTGGTCTGGTGGGTCGAGTGGTATCGGTGTGCATCAAACACACCAATGCGTGTGGGGTGGGTGTGGCGGATAATCCGGTGGAAGCGTACAAGCGAGCTTATCTGGGTGATCCGAAGGCGGCGATGGGGGGTGTGTTGGCGCAAAATACTGTGGTGGATGAGAACATGGCGGTAGCGGTGATGGAATCACTGGACCGGTGGGGAAAGGCAGCTGGGGGGGAAGCATTTTTTGTGGAAGTGTGGGTAGCGCCGGCATTTGAAGAGAAAGCCGTTCAAGCCATTCGAACAAAAAAGAAATGGGGCGAACGTGTGCGGTTATTGTCCGTAGGAGATATGTCCGGTAGTCCAGACGAATCCGAGTTTGATTTCCGAAAAATTACGGGTGGGATGCTGGTTCAGACGCGGGATGTGGTTGGATTGAATGAAGAGCAGTGGCGTGTGGTGAGTCGTCGTCAGCCGACGGATCAGGAGATGGAAGATCTGCGTTTGGCGTGGTTGATCTGCAAGCACACCAGGAGCAACGCCATTACGATTTGCAAAGACGGGATGTTGATCGGCAACGGAGCGGGGCAGATGAGTCGGGTGATGAGTTGTCGGATTGCGACGTGGTTGGCCCAGGAGAACGGGCATCGGAATGCGTTGCAGGGGTCTGTGGCGGCGTCGGATGCTTTTTTTCCGTTTCGGGACGGGCCGGATGTTTTGATTCGGGCGGGAGTAAGGGCGATCATTCAGCCGGGCGGATCGAAACGAGACGAGGAAAGCATCGCCGCATGTGATGAGCATGACGTGGCGTTGGTTTTCACGGGAACAAGGCATTTCAAGCATTAGTTAACGTGTTCAGGAGTTGAAGGGTTCAGGAGTTGAGGAGTTCAAGAGTTGAAGAGTGCCGGCCTTCATCGGCAAGATGCGGGCGCCACACAAGAGCGAGGAAGGAGATGGCGAAACTTTACACCAGGACGGGAGATGATGGGACGACCGGATTTGCCGGAGGACGGCGTGTGTCCAAGAGTGCCTTGCGGGTGTGTGCGTACGGTGAAGTGGATGAGCTCAATGCGGTTTTGGGTTGGACGTCTTGCGAAGCGAAAGTTCCTTTACGGGATCAAGTTCGAGAGGTTCAGCGGGCGTTGTTTGCAATGGGGGCGGAACTTGCGAGTGCCAATGAATCAAACCCGGCGGGGTCGAATTTCGTACAATTGAATGAGAAGGATGTCCAACAACTGGAACGCTGGATTGATCAGGCGTGTGAATCCGTTCCGGCGCTGAAGCATTTTGTGTTGCCGGGGGGTACGGAAGTGGGTGCTCGATTGCACGTAGCGCGAGCGGTTTGTCGCCGTGCGGAGCGAGCAGTGGTGGCATTGATGCAAGCGGAAGCGGTTCGTCCAGTCGTGTTGCAGTATTTGAATCGGTTGGGGGACTTGCTGTTTGCATGGGCGCGATACGTTAATCATACTGCGGGGCAGGAAGAAGTTGTTTGGGAAGGGGATCGGGTGAATCCATGAGCGAGCAGTCGGCGAGAACCGGTTTTTCGGCGGAGGAAAGCGTGCTTAAGCCTCGGCACGTGGTTTTGATTTTTTTGATTTTTGGGGCGCTCGTCGGGGTGTGTTTCTTTTCGAATCCGCCGCATCCTGATGTCACGCCGGACGGTGCGAAGGTCTGGGCGGAAGGATCGATTTTGAAAGCGATTACGGATGTCTTGTCGTGCAATTTTGAAATACCGACGAAGGACAATTTTGTTGAGATCAAAGAGTTGGTCTGGGGAACCGTGTGCGGATTGGCGGTTCTGGTGGCGGCGATCGGTTGTTACGCCGCTCGTCATGGACGAAAGCTGGAATTCACGCTGGTGGAAGAGGAATCCACAGTGGGGGATCGAGTTCAGGAAGCGTTCCGCCGACAGATCCGTCCGTTCACGGCGGCTCAATTGATGCTTGGGGTGTACGTGGTACTGGCGTTTGTGGGGTGCATTTGGGCGCCGATTCGATCGGTGGCGTTGGGTGGGGCGGTGCTGTTGGCGGTTTATGCGTGTTGGGTGACGGCGTT
>CAIVHJ010000155.1 GCA_903905665.1 uncultured Phycisphaerales bacterium | reverse complement strand
GGACCAACAAGAATGAGGTTGTCGATATGATTTTTCTCAAGCATCCTTGTCATGATTCGGATTGGTGGTGAATCGAGTCCTTGCCATAATTGCGAAAATTGATACGGGCGGTATTTTTCCAGAAAACAATCCGAGTCGGTTTTTTGTAATTCAGGTTTTCCAGCAGACATCGTGTTGGATGGTTTATGGATTGACGTTTTGACAAAGGGATGGGCCATGGGCACCTCCGAGTAAAAAGGTAAAACCGATAACATTACATTCATAACTTAAGCACATGCAGACCGTTACGATCAAATCGCTCATCGTCAAATATAGGTCAAAAGCCAGTCACTTCGTCGGGCGGCGTCAGTTGGGAAAACATATTTTCCAGCCCGATGTTTCGCCCCACGGGGGTGAGCGCCCACAACTGTCGGCCCTCATTCTTCCCATTTTTCTGAAGCGCGCCTGCATCGGCGAGTTCAAGAACTCGACAACGGACCTGCTTATAAGTTAGTCCGGTTAGATCACGGAGGTCGTATGCGCTGAGGCGAGAATCACCCCGTTCAAAATGTGGGCGGACTTCCTTGAGAAATTCGGCCGCATTGTGTTTCAGGTCCGCACGGAAGTTATCCCTAACATGGGCTTTTTTGAGGATACGGTAAACAGTTTTGTAGTCACTGGCGGTGACCAAGATAAAACGTCGATCGCCCTTTAAGAGTTTCCTCCGTGTGTGCTGTCGGAGGTAGGCAACAGTGCGAAGCAGAGTTTCGATTTGTTCGATGACACGCAGGGCTGCCGGTCGATTGTCAGACTCTTCACGATGCTGGCTAGCGCCTTCTCGTTAATGGTTACCAGGAGATCATCCTGCAATCCCAAAGCGAACTCCCTGAAAACCGCAGTCCATTTTTCCAACCGATGTTGCCGCTTGATGCCTTCGGTGCTGACTGATCGAATGACACTGTTCTTGGCAGCACTGATAGCTCCCTCGGTTGCATCCACGGCTACGGTGATTGCGCGTGATTGATCCTGTTGTTGGCGTTTCTTCTCTTCCAAACCAGTGTCGATCAGTGCGATAGGCCCAGTTACTTTGAGTTCTGTTGCCTCTCCGTTGGTGCACAGGTTGCGCTCACCGTGTCCCTCACTCAAAAGCTGACGAATGAGCGCCAACACGTCATTGCTGAGGTAAGCTTCATCCAGTGCGATGATTTTCCCGGCAAGATTTGAGCAGCGAATCAGGTAGGCAACCGACATTTCTTGAGCGCGTTTGATCCATTGTTCAGGCAATAACGACAAAACGCGGTTCTTCAGATAACTTTTTGATGCACTGAACATCCCCTCCAAAATCATTGCCAGTTGCCGTCGGCGGTAATCTTCGGGGGCGCCGACCGCTGCGTTCATCCGTGCACTCATCCCGACGATGTACATGAGTTGAGCGACCGCCAGATTCTTTTCGAGTCCAGAAACTCTCAGGGTTTTTCTGAGGTAGGTAAAAGGCTTTCGGCGAAGCCTCTTCAGCGTCAGGACTGTTTTCTTCTTTCGACATTCAATAATAGGCATAGTTTTCACCTCCGCATTCAGTTGTTTTGTCCGCCGCAAGAAGCTCAAAATTTGAGCTTGACTTACGGATCGACTATGCTAGAATTATACTAGTCGATTGGTTGTTTTGCAACGTATAATTACGATGAACTGATTTATCGTATAACATTCTGGTCAGAAAGGAGCATACGTGACGAAACGTGAAGAAGGGTCTGGATTTCGCATCGAGTGGCGGGACGGTCGCAGCGACCCAGTATCCAGAATAAGTGGTCCCATCGCCCTAGAACACTTGGCGAAAAATACTCTGCACATTGAACCGAGCACATATAAGCACTTGGGCGGAACCATTTTTGCCGGAGAGAAAAAGACCATCATTGCTCGCACGTGCTTGGACAGCACCCTAATTACTCGTGCCAAGCACATATCCAATGTATCACTTAAGCAACACAAAAAGGTGTTGAGAGAAACCCGGCGGGTGGTCGGGAGGAAATTGCGCTATCTCTTCATCACGACCTATGTTGCTGATGAGGACAATATCGGCATTGACTATTGGTTTGTGCCCAGCATCAAAGTTCGTCGCGTTCTGGATAAACTGAGCAAAGAGAAAAAAGGAAAAACAAAAAACGCCGGAAGCCATGACGCCGAAGGAAAAAGTGCAGACCTGATTCGTTTGGTGATCAATGAGGAGGATGGGAAAGATTTTCTGAACGGTGAGATTGATATTCAAAAATACAAAAGGACGATCACATTATCCCAGCAGCAAATCAGTGAAATCTTGGAGGCGAAAAAGTTCGAGGAACCGAGCGACACGACAGAAATCCTGTTCGATAAATCGTCGAGGATGCTGATAAAGCACAAAGGCAAGACAGTGTGGGGTCCAGTGAAATACACCAATTATGTCATACGAAATGTAGATTCGATTGAGGAAGCATGAGAAATCGTGGTACGGAGAAGTCCAACGAGGGTTGATGAAAACATGGACACCGACATCCTTCAAAAGAAACTCATCAGCACGCGGATCATCGCCGAACGGTGGGGTGTCAGTCGTTCGACCGTGACACGGCTTCTCGAAGGCAAAGTCACGAAAGTGCTGCTCGGCGATTGTGACCATGGCGCCGTGAGATACGTCGAATCGGAAGTAGAGGATTACATCCGGGAGCGTTTGGTTCAGCCGCGAGAGGATCGAAGGGAATTGTTACGGGATAGGCGTCAACATGGCATTCATTTGGGCACGGAATAGTGGAAAGCATTTGATTTGGCAAATATCCTACCGCTACCGCCGTCCTTCCGGTCATATCGCACTCACAAACAAATCGCTCAAAACATCCAGCCGCCGTGTTGCCGAAGAAAAATTGAAAGAATATCAGGTGCGGGAGCAACAATTGCTCCACGACGAAAAGCCGAAGCTGCTTGCCGATAAAATTGATGACGTGAAAGCCTCCCTCGATGCCATGCGAACGGCGGATACTTCGTCAACGCCTCTCAAGGAATTTTGGAACCGGTACGAACGACACTTGCTAACCAAAAGCCCCTACAGACCGGAACAAGCCCGCCGGCGAAAATCCTACAAGAGCGAGATTTCCCGCATCAAGGCGTTCCGAAGTTTTCTTGAACGGCGTCACCCAGATGTTAATCAGTTGGAGCAGATCACCGCCGCCATCATCAATGCGTTCCTTGAGTTCAAACGGATCAACGATAAGGTGGCGCCAAAAACGGCTAACCATTACCGTGTGGCTATTGGGACGATGTTAAACGTGGCACGAGAGAGGTACGGCTACATCTGCTCGACCAAAGGATTGCGGAATCCGGTGGATTCAATCAAACCCTACAAGGGGATGATCAAACCTATCTTCTTCCTGACCCTGCCGCAGATCAAACAACAGTTGCAGGCACTGTCGTGTGAGAACATCACCGAGCTTTATCGTGAAAAGAAGATCGATCGCAAATACCGGTTTGGTCCCAGACTCCAGATTGCGGTGGCGATCTGCATTTACGCCGGGTTACGCCGAGAAGAACTGCTTTGGTTGACCCCGGACGACGTACAACTGGGGAATCTGCAATCCATACTGGCCGGACAGCCAGATTGCGGCACGATTATCATCCGAAGCAAAAATATCGACGGTCGGTTCTGGCAACCAAAGACTGGCTCCGGTCGATCCATACCCATATCCTTAAGACTGTTTGCGTATCTGTCCAAGTATCAACCCCCGGCAAGCAGTCGCTGGTATCTGCCTGGCCCGAACGGACATAGCCGGTGGGATTGTGACAACTGGTCGCGAGCGCTGCGTGAGATCAACATCGCCAGTGATCTTGTTGAAATGGTATCGGATTCGGATGCAGGCGGACGTAAGCAGCACGCGCGAGCCTGGAGCGCCCTGGATTATCGACACACCTTCGGAAGTCACTTGGCTCAGAAGGGCGAGAGTTTGTACAAGATCAGCACCCTGATGGGCAATAGCCCAGAGATATGTCGCCGCCACTACGCCGCACTGGTCCCACAATCTCTCCGATCCGCTGTTGAGTTCGATCAAGAGCCAGAGACTACCGAATCCGCAGCCAATGGGATCGTCCGATTGAGCGATTACCTTGCCAGTTGAACCAAGCACGATCATCAACTTCTCAGCGTGTGAAAACTTTTCGGAATTGACCTGTGAGTTTTTTGAAAAGCCCCCGATTTGTATAGCATTTTGTATAGCAGTCGTGTTTTTCGACGAAAAAATGCGCAAAGAAAAAGCTTTTCAGTCCATCGTAACTTGATCGACTGAAAAGCTTTATCGTTCATTAGCGGGGGTTGGACTTGAACCAACGACCTCCGGGTTATGAGCCCGACGAGCTGCCAACTGCTCTACCCCGCAATATTTGTTACCACCACCATACCCGATCAGGCCCAAAAGGTCAACGCAGCACGGAGCGATTCATCGTTTATACGTACCCACAAGTTCACCCTGCGCGAGGATATGGCCTTTCATGGCTTCGAGCAATTGCTTCTTGGTCAATCCGCTGGGAACATTCAAAGGCGCATCCAGCGCATAAAGCCTGAAATGATAGTGATGGAAACCGTGTCCTTTGGGCGGAGCGGGACCGCGATAACCGATCGTGTTCCACGAGTTCTTACCCTGCTGCGCCCCCTTGACCTCCGTCGGTGCTCCTGTGGGACTTACCTTCTCCGGCAGACTCGCCACGCCCACCGGTATCTTATAAATCACCCAGTGAACCCACGGTTCGGCGGACGGCGCATCGGGATCGTCCATGATCAGCGCCAACTCCTTTGCCTCCGCCGGAACATTCGACCACGACAGAGGCGGAGAGACATCTTTGCCGTCTTCGGTGTTAAGCGTGGGGACAGGTTCACCGGCACGAAACGCGGAACTTTGAATCGAAATCGTCATGGGTATGCCTCCTGATTCCTGCGATTTATCGGAAGGGACGCTGCTGGATGAACGACACGAAAAGGCCGACACGGCGATCAGGGTGAATCCGCAAATTGCGAACACGCGAATTTCATTCCTGAACGATCTTTCCATCGCATGACCGCTCCTGAATCCTGCCGGTCTGAATCACCACACACGGCCATTATATCCGATCAGAGCGATGATTTATTTGAAATCTGGGAGTGGATCGTCGTAATTCATTGACGGCGTTGGAGATGTTCAGTGGATTGCGGGGACGCGGGAGTGATTTTTGTTGCGACGGGCGTACTGAAGAATTCCCATCAGTCGTTCGATGATGCGTCGCGGTTGCATGTCGGGATGTTCGGAAACCCGGCAATGAGGAAACTTGCGAGGGCATTCGGAGGTGACCGCTCCACACGGACTACAGGGGTAATCGGCAAAATGCGTGAACACGGTCGGATATCCGCCGGCGATTCGCGCCGCCGAACTGAGGAAAATGACGAGCGTGGGAATTCGCAGCAGACCGCCAATATGCATGCACAGTCCGTCGCTGCAGATTACGGCATCCATTTGTGAGATCATGGCGGCGAGGGTTTCGGTGTTCGGGGTGCGATCCACACAGTTGCAAAGCCACGGGGGTGAATCCGGGATTGGGTGCTGAATCTCGCGGCTTTGACCATAGAAGAAAACAGCCATTTGTTTTTCGATCAATCCTTCGGCGATTTTCAGAAACGCCTTGAGCGGATAGGATCGCATGTTGTCGGCGCTGGAAAGGACCAGACCGATCCGCGGGGTAGTTGAGGGCCCGATGTCCCACGGTTCTCGAATCTCGGATGGCAACACGAGCCGAACCGGTTCGTGGACTTCCGGTGTTTGCAGCGTTCGGCTGAAAAGTTCAAAATTGTTCAATCCGTTTTGATGAGACGGTTTGGATTGATGCTCGCGGATGATTTCCGTCATGTCTTCCAGTGAGGCGTAAGCGCTGTAGCGTGTTAATTCACTGACCGGCGTCGGATATTCGGTCGGCTGGGCAATGTCGGAAAAACATCGCAGGACGGGGTGGTGGATCAACGGGCACGAAACATCGATAGTGCAATCGGGGTATTGATCCTTCAGAGCCTTGAGGCACGAAACTTGCGTCAGACCATCCCCCAGCCCACCGGTGAACGGAACATAAAGTCGTTCGTTGGACAGCGACTGTCCGCCGTAACGAGGGAGTCGTTCGTCGAGCGAGCCGAGAACCCGAACGGCGCCATCGCGCAGAGCATTCCGAACTTCATAGTCGTGAAGCACGTACTGCCTGCCCGCAGACATGACATAAGTCAGTTGACCACGAAAATCATACGCGCGCACGTCCTGAACGGTTTCAACAATCTGCATACGGAATATATCGGTTCTGCGCAAACGTCTGTTTCCTTAGCCCACCCGGGTTAGGCGAAAAGAAGCAAATACAATTGGGACGTAGTTGCCGAGCCAAACGTGCGTCCGATAGAAACTCACTCCATGACGTTTGTCGCGGGGTTCGGTACAATGGATGCGAGAGTTATAGGGTCTTCGTGGTTGACCCGCTGGGGCGAGATCAGCGTCGCACTCAATGGCTCTTTTTGTGGCTGATGTGGGCCACAATTTTATTATCCGTGGATTTTTTATTTGGCGAAAGGAAAGCAAAATGTCAGAAGTGATATTGGATGGAAATTCTCTTTCCATCGAACAGATTCACACCGTGGCTCGACAGGGCGCTAAAGTTTCAATCAATCCCACCGCCATAAAGAAAATTCAGAAATCCCGCGACCTGATTGAAAAAGCGGTCGCTGAGGGAGTGGCGATTTACGGCGTCACGACGGGCATCGGAGAATTCGCCCGAATTAAAATCTCCCCCGAACAAAGCGCCGACCTGCAACGACGGATCGTATACAGCCATTCGGCGGGCACCGGACAACCCTTCCCCGAAGACGTCGTTCGCGCCGCCATGCTATGCCGCGCCAACACACTCACCAAGGGATATTCCGGCGTACGATTAAGCTTGATCGAAACCGTCCTCGACATGATCAATAAGGGCGTGATTCCCTATATCAACGAAAAAGGCTCCCTGGGAGCCAGCGGCGATCTGTCGCCGTTATCTCAGTTCGCCGAAGTCGCGCTCGGTGAAGGTCGGGCGTGGTATAAAGGTGAAATGATGTCGGGCGCCCAGGCGATGAAACTCGCCGGCATCAAACCCGTGGACCTGACGTACAAAGAAGGCCTCGGTTTGATCAACGGCTCGCAAATGATGACGGCAGGAGCCGCCATGCTGGTTTATGACGCCGAACGCATCCTCAAAAACGCCCTGATCGCAAGCGCCATGGCGCTCGACGCCCTTCGCGCCGTCGAACGAGCGTATCATCCGCTCGTCCACAAAATCCGCCCCTATGCGGGACAAAACGCCGTCGCCGAAAACTTGTTGCGGCTGATGGAAGGCAGCGAAATTCTCGCCAACAAAACCGGCAAGGTGCAGGACGGTTACAGCATGAGATGCACGCCCCAGATCATGGGGCCGTCGTTTGATACCTTGGAACACGTTCGCAAGATCATCAATATCGAAGTCAATTCCGGCGCCGACAATCCGCTGTTTTTCGGCGACGAGGACCAGTATTTTGCCGCCGGAAATTTCCACGGACAGGGTGTGGGGATGGTCATCGATTTCCTGTGCATCGCCATGTCGGAAATCGCCAATCTTTCGGAACGGCACACCAACCGAATGCTCAATCCGGTCCTTTCGGGCCTGCCGGATTTCCTCGTTGAGGGCAAGGGATTGAATTCCGGCCTGATGGTGTCGCAGTACACCGCCGCAGCATTGGTCTCCGAAAACAAAGTGCTCTCGCATCCCGCCTCGGTCGATTCGATCAGCGTGTCCGCCGATCAGGAAGACCACGTCAGCATGGGACCGATCGCCGTTCGCAAGTGCGGCGAAATTCTGCGAAATGTCCGCGCCGTGCTCGCCATCGAGATGATGTGCGCCGCACAGGCCTTTGAATTCCATGGCGGGCGCAAACCCGGCAAAGGAACCAAGGCAGCCTATGATTTGATCCGTTCGCGGGTTCCGAGACTCGTCGATGATCGCGTTTTGTATCCCGACATTGAAGCCATCCGGCAAATGGTCGAGGATTGCAGCATTCTCGACGTCGTGGAAAAAACCGTGGGACCGTTGAAACTCGCTCGCGACGTTATCGACTTGCCCACTCCCAACGTGAAGGCATAAAAAGATATCTCAAAACTCTTTGTGGCACCGGCTTCCAGCCGGTGAATCACAGGTCGGAGGCCTGTGCCACAACTTTGCTGTCTCGCCAACGAAGATCAGGATTTGTGCAGGTGCGGAGATGGATCGCGCTTCAGGGCGTCGGGCACCGGAGCCTCCACCGAATGAAAAGCAGACGCCGCCTTTCGACGCGAAACCGGAAATTCTGAAACCGGCATCGACCGGTGGAACCATTCCACGAATCGAGTCAAACCCGTCGCCAGCGGCGTGCGCGGCTGATAACCCAGTTCCGATCGCGCGTGGGACACATCAGCGTACGTGCACACGACATCCCCCGGTTGCGTCGGAAGATGTTGAATGACGGCTTTCTTGCCCAGCGCCATTTCTATCGCAGTGATGAGTTCATCGAGCCGAATCGGCTGAGACTCGCCAAGATTGTAAATGTGATAACCTTTGCACCGATCCATGGCGGCGACGGTTCCGGCGACGATATCGTCGATATAAGTGTGATCGCGTCGCATGGTCCCGTCACCGAACATCGGGATCGGCTGTCCGGCTTCGATCAGTCGCGTGAATTTGTGAATCGCCAAATCCGGTCGTTGCCGTGGACCATAAACGGTGAAATACCGCAAACACATCACGTGAATCCCAAACAAATGATGATAGGTATGAGCCAGCAGTTCGCCTGCTTTTTTCGTGGCGGCATAAGGTGAAATCGGAAAATCCACGACGTCGGTTTCCGAAAACGGAACTTTCGCGTTGTTTCCATAAACACTGGAACTACTCGCGAAAACGAACCGCTCAATGCGATGATGACGCGCGGCTTCGAGCAAATTCAGCGTTCCGCCGACGTTGACTTCCTGATAGACAACCGGATCATCAATAGACGGCCGAACACCCGCTCGGGCCGCCAAATGAACAATGCACTCAACGTTCGATGCCGCGTCCAGAATTTCAGCCCGGTCCCGAATGTCGCCCTCCACAAACGTGAACCGATCCGATTCGACCAGTTCCGCCAGATTTCGACGCTTGACGGCAGGATCATAAAATGGATCAAAATTGTCCAGACCCCATACCGTGTCCCCACGACCCACCAACGCCTCACATAAATGGGATCCAATGAATCCCGCCGCACCCGTCACCAAAATCCGAGCCATTTTCTGCCTCCCCAATCGAACAATCCGAATAACCCATCATAGGAAAACCAACCCCCGACTTCAATCTTAATCCGCTGCGCAGAAATCGGTTCCGATAATATCAGGCAACAACACTGAAGATTCGCATTTCTTGCCAAAAATTATTTGTCGAGCGGAAGGCGTTCCAGAACGGTAATGGTCTTCTGGTCGCGGAACTCGCGATTGTCACGGGTGATGACTAGGACCTCGATTTTGTGGGAACCGGACTCCACGAGCGTTCGCTTACCCGATATTCCGTGCGAGACGGGCACCCCGTTGTCCATCCACAGAACATCGGCGCCCGTCAGCATGTCCGTCGGCATCGCAACGGTGTAACTGATCAGCATCGGACTGATCCCGATGTATCCACTGAGTCGGATGTTCACTCTGGATTCCGGCACTTTGTCGGACTGAGCGTCGCGTTTCAGGGATTCGGGAGAGGGTTGGGCTTCCCTGGGTTCGAGCGTTTTGGTCTGAAGAGGCTGACCTTCGATATTGGTGAGCTGATTGTTTTTGTTGTTCGGAGGCGTTTGGACCTTTGACGGACCCTTGCCCTTGGATGCCGGGGAGG
>CAIVHJ010000154.1 GCA_903905665.1 uncultured Phycisphaerales bacterium | reverse complement strand
GCGCGGGCTGTAAAGATGCATTTTCGCACGACACAAAAAGTATTGGAGGGCACATCAACATGAAAAACTTCTTGATCGTAGTTGTCGTAATTGCGCTGATTGGATACATCGCGTCGAAAGGGGCCGACGTCTACAACGCTAGGGGCGCTTTGGACAAGGTCGCCGAGCAACAGTTGGGTTTCGTTGATGAGAACTCACAACCTGCTGTGAAACAGAAGCTGGTGGACGAGGCGGGTAAACTCGGAATAGATCTGGCCCCCGGCGACATCCACATCACGTACGAGGACACCGATGTCCGTTCCATCGAGCAGAAGTTCACAGCCAAGATTGCGGAATTCATCAACAAACGCGTCGCGATCCAGCTCAGCTACACCGCGCATCTGGTCGGGATTCCTCTCCGACAAGAAATTGCGCACAGCAGGATCCGACAGATTCAGGCACGGCAGAAAGAGAGGCCTGAAATGCAACAACTTCTCGACGCAACGCCGCAATAGGAAGGAAAAGACTTCGTCATGCCACTATACGAATTTCATTGTCAGAAATGTCAGAAGGACTTCGAATTGCTGGCGCAATCGGGTCGCTTGGTAGGCGCGTCTTGCCCGCATTGCGGCTCGAAGAAGCTGACGAAGAAGTTTTCCACTTTCACAGCGTCAGTTGCGCAATCGCCATCGTCCTCCATGCCGGCCATGTGCCCGATGAAGACCAGCGGCGGCTGCAGTTGCTGTGGCCCGACACACCGGCACTGATAGCAACATAATGCAATCTTAGCCACTGATTCACACGGATTCATCAGCGTTCATCTGTGGCTTCACCTGAGCATTTCCAAAAACTCTTTCTCAGTTAGCGTCTTCACACCAAGTGTGCGGGCTTTGTCGAGCTTGGAGCCGGCGTCTTCGCCCCAAAGTCTGCTTGTATTGCTTGACAACAGTTGGTTGGGGGGGGGTATGGTGTATGCGGTACCAAGCGAACCCAAACGAACAAGGAGACTGGCGTATGAAAATGCTTCAAGGGAAGAGGTATATGAGGAGTTGGATCGCGGCTCTGTGTATAGCGGCTGGTGTTGTGACGCTCGTCATCGGTGCGCGCATAGCTCTCGCGTGTTGTACTGGGTGTTGTGGGGATTGTTGTTATGACTCCGGTACATGTGGTAAGTGCAAAGGAGGAGATGGCATCACGCCGTGTGAAGATTGTCATCTTTGCTGCAATAGCGCGCCGACCATAACGAAGAAAGCCGATTGCTATGAAGGCCAGTGCGGCAACAGCACACACCCGGGTCCTTGCCACTAGCTGCGGACGGCGTTGGGTCATGCCGCGTGCATAGCAGGCCAGTGAGAACAGGTGCGGAAGGGCGTGTCCCAATGGCCTTGGCTCCGCCGATACGTTGGTTACCGGTGCACAGCATGCGTTTGCTTTGACTGAAGGGACGTGATATGTGATGAAAAAAGCCGTTTTACTTGGAGTTTTGGTTTCACTGGCTGTCGTCGCGACAGCCTTCTTGCTCATTCGCCATCGGATTCCGTACTTGACAACACGCCAGACTGCGGCGCACGCCGGCACCCCGGACGCAGATTGGAGAGACGCGAAGTTGTGGAGTATGACGCCCGAATACAAAGTAGTAATGGATGAGTTGCACCAGATCGGCCAAGCTGGCGACGCGTGGGACAACCTAACCTCAGATGAAGTCGAAGCGCTGATTGTGAATATACATAGCCCGCATTATGAAGCGCGTGCGCTGGCTGCAATATTCTCGGGAGGCAAGTATCCTGCTCCGGTTAGAGCCAAGTTGCTTCCTCACGTCTTGGGTCTTTTGTCAGATCCCGTCTCGGATGTGCGCTTTTGGGCCGCTGACGCCCTTGGGAGCATGGGAGACAAGAGTGTGATCCCCCGCCTAAAACCGCTGCTTAAAGATCGTCCGGCAGTTGCCAAGGTTGCTCAAAAGGCAATTTTGAAGTTGCAGGGGGAAGAGACCGCGCCGGAGAAGTAAGGCGAGAGTTAACGGACAAGCTCGCCAAATTGGATCCACCTTCTGATGGACTGGGAGGCCTTGTAGCCATGAAGAAGGCCGTCTTGCTCGGAGTTTTGGTTTCACTGGCTGTCGTCGCGACAGCGTTCTTGCTCATTCGCCACCGGATTCCGTACTTGACAACACGCCAGACTACGGCGCACGCCGGCACCCCTGACGCAGATTGGAGAGACAATGATTTGTGGAGGAAGACGCCGGAATACAAAGTAGTGCAGGACAAGTTAAAGGCGATCGCAACGGCCGCCGATGTGCGGGGTTTCCCAACCGCAGATGAAGTCGAAGTACTGATTGAATACATTCACAGTCCACATTATGAAACGCGCGAGACGGCTTTGATAGTCGCAGGATCTGCGCGTTCTGACCCGGCTAGGGCCATGTTGATCCCTCACGTCTTAGGTCTTTTGTCCGATCCGGTCTCGTTCGTGCGCCTGTCGGCTGCGGGTAGCCTTGAGAGAATGGGAGATAAGAGTGCGATCCCCTTCTTACACCCACTCCTGAATGACAATCGTACGGTAGTTGCCAAAGCCGCCCAACGGGCAATCCTTAGGTTGCAGGAAGGAAAAGAGACCGTGACGGGGAAGTAGACGAGAGTTAGCGGACAGATGTTACGGGCTCTGTGAACGAGATGGAGCACAAAGGCTGCTGCCTTGGAAATTTTGTAGGAACCGCGTGCAAAATCCGCTGCAATCAGGGCTCGAACCTAGGAATCTGCAAGGAAAGCCGTCCTACCCACTGACGTGCTGCTGTTTCGCGGTGTCGTGTTTAGTTGGAGCACAGTTTAGATCTATAAACGTCGAAGTCAGCCAGCATAGTATGAGCATAAATCAGCTCATACCATGAATTGGAGGATCATATGAAAAAACGCGTTTTATGGATAAGCGTGGTTTTGCTGGCTCTCATAGCTACAGCCCTCTGGCTGGGTTCCCGGCGGAGAGTGAGACCATCGTTCCCAATGCCCCCCCTTGTAAGACCGGAAGCGGATGTCCCGGTAGCAGATCGAAAAGACGACGAGCTATGGAGAAAAACTCCAGAAGCCCAAGCCGCTTGGAACGAAATCAGGTGGACCACCAGAATTGTTGAATTCGATGGCAAACCCCTAACCACAAATCAAGCCGCAGTGCTGATTGTTTACATGCAAAGTCCGCATTATTTTGCGCGTTGGAAGGCTGTGATAGCCGCAGGAACGGCGCGTTCTGATCCGGCCAGGTCCATGTTATTACCACATGTCATAAGTCTTTTGTCGGATCCGGTCTACATAGTACGCATATATGCCGCAGATGCACTTGAGTTTATCGGCGATAAAAGCATGATTCCCTTCTTGGAACCCCTGTTGGATGATCATAATCCAGCAGTTGCTAGTACCGCCTTGGAGGCGATTAAGAAGTTGCAGCAGAAGGAAGCCGCTCCGGGGAAGTAGACGGCAAAAAGCAAGCAATCAACGCCGAGACCGCGCCCTCTACCCGAAACAGGAAGAAGTGCGGCCTCTTCCAAGTTGGGTCCTCCACATCGATCAGCCAGTGTGTGTTCGAAACCTTCGTCAGCTTCGTAGGCGGGCACCCTCAAAACCGGTGACAATGCGAATCGGACGTTCTCCAAGGTGTTCCAGGAACGCAGCCCCTTGCCAGCCAACGAAGACCAAGAACGCCAAGCCAAGCGCAAGCATTGCTCCCTGTAATAGCTTTTTCGTCAAAAAGCTCCTCCACTGCTTCTAGTCCACAGTTTTACACGAATTATCACGGTTTTATATGCGTTCATCTGTGGCTTCACCTGAGCATTTCCAAAAACTCTTTCTCAGTCAGCGTCTTCACGCCAAGTGCGCGAGCTTTGTCGAGCTTCGAACCGGCATCCTCGCCCCAAAGTCTGCTTATATTGCTTGACAACAAAACTGGGGGTATTGTATGTTGGTACCAAACGAACCCAAGCGAAAAGGAGACTGGCGCATGAAAATACTTCAAGGGAAGAGGTATATGAGGAGTTGGATAGCGGCTCTGTGTATAGCGGCTGGTATTGTGGCGCTCGCCTTTGGCGCGCACATAGCTCTCGCGGCGTGCTGCCCCTGTTGTGACAAGTGTGGGAAAGAGACGAACAAGACTGATTGTCTGCTCTGCTGCACAGGTGGCGAGTGCAAAACGGGCGCGGATACAGTCGCTTGCAAAAGTGGCTGTGCAGGTAAACCTTAAAAAGTTATTGATGCGCCGTTGAATGAGTATCGGTGTCTTGGTGGTTTGAGTGGCGCGGCTCGGCATGTTATGAAGAACAAGAGTAGTTTAATTAATATGCTAGTTTCTCTGGCTTTTGCGGCCATGGGAGTTTGGTTGGTTTCCTGCGATTTCCACGTTAAACCATCGCCATGGGAGAAAGCCGGTATTCCGGAAACGGATTGGAAAGACGATAAAGTATGGAGAGGCAAGGCGAAATGCAAGGCGGTGGAGCGCGAATTAATAGTGATCGTCAACGCTGCTGAAGCGCGTGGCGGTCCAACTCCGGATGAAACCGAGACGGTGATTGAGTATATGCATAGTCCGCATTACGACACACGTGAGACAGCTTTGATAGTCGCCGGAGCAGCGCGTTCTGATCCGGCTAGGGCCGTGTTACTCCCTCATGTGTTGGGTCTTTTGTCTGATCCGGTCTGGACGGTGCGGCTCTGGGCGGCATGGAGCCTCGGGAAAATGGGAGACAAGAGTGTGATCCCCTACCTGGAACCGCTGCTTAAAGATCGTCCGGCAGTTGCCAAGGTTGCTCAAAAGGCAATTTTGAAGTTGCAGGGGGAAGAGACCGCGCCGGAGAAGTAAGGCGAGAGTTGGCGGACAAGCTCGCCAAGTTGGATCCACCTTCTGATGGACTGAGAGGCCGTGTAGCCATGAAGAAGACCGTCTTGCTCGGAATTTTGGTTTCACTGGCTGTCGTCGCGACAGCGTTCCTGCTCATTCGCCACCGGATTCCGTACTTGACAACACGCCAGGCTGCGGCGCGGGCCAATCAATCGGTGTCGTCTGCCGGCGCCCCGGACGCAGATCTGAGAGATGAGGAGTTGTGGGAACAGACGCCCGAATACGAAATAGTAACGAACGCATTGCGCCGGATTGCTTTGGCCGGCGACGCGTGGGACAACCTAACCCCAGATGAAGTCGAAATGCTGATTGAATACATGCATAGTCCGCATTATGATGCGCGTATTCAGGCAGTAATAGCCACAGGAGGCAAGTATCCTGCTACGGTGAGAGACAAGCTGCTTCCTCACGTCTTGGGACTTTTGTCTGATCCGGTCTCGGGGGTGCGCTTCTGGGCCGCGACCGCCCTTGGAGGAATGGGAGACAAGAGCGCGATCCCCTTTTTACAACCGCTCCTGAATGACAATCGTCCGGTAGTTGCCAAAGCCGCCCAAAGGGCAATCCTCAGGTTGCAGGGGAAAGAGACCCTTCCGGGGAAGTAGACGAGAGTTAGCGGACAAGCTCACCAAGTTGGATCCACTTTCTGATGGACTGAGAGGCCTTGTAGCCATGAAGAAGGCTGTCTTGCTCATAGCTTTGGTATCGTAGGCTGTCGTCGTCGCCACCGGGTAGCGGGCTTAACGCCACGCCAAGCGCAAGCATTGCTTCCTGTAATAGCTTTTTTGTAAAAAAGCTCCTCCACTGCTTCTAGTCCACAGTTTTACACGAATTATCACGGTTTTATATGCGTTCATCTGTGGCTTCACCTG
>CAIVHJ010000153.1 GCA_903905665.1 uncultured Phycisphaerales bacterium | reverse complement strand
GGGAGGAGGATCGAGAATATTCTGCGCTTCCCGTTTGACGGCGTCCTGAATCTGTAAAATGTTGTTGCGGACCACGTCCACGGCGTTTTGCTGCCCGACGATTTTGACCGCCGCGTTCTCGACGGCATGCTGCAACAGGGAACTTTCATCCACCTTCTCGGCGCCGTACAACCGTTCCACGTAATTCCCCAAATCCTCAATCTCATACGTGACATTCCACGTCACGTGGACCAATCCCAAATCACCGGTCATAATCGAACCATGCTGGGCCGGATCCAAACCACCGCTCAAACGAGCTTTGGCGCGATCCTCCACGTTCAAGTCCTGCGTTTCAATTTTCAAGGTGCGCCTCTGGGCCACCGGAATGCGAATGATCTCCGCCATCGGCCGGGGGTAGCTCCAGATGATCCCTCCCGGCCCTCGCTCTTCGATCGAAGATATCCCCGGCAGAGGCAGATAGTTCAACACAAGGGCCTTTTCGCTCTGATCCAGATACGTCACACCCGACAGGCAGTACAAAACCACCACGATCACCATGATCCATTTCAGAATCCGAAAACTCATCCTCATCGCATCCCCGAGCGCCTCACCGGCGCCGTCACGAGGTCCTCGAACCTCAATGATCGGGAATGGCGAATGCTGTTCGTCATGATCTGTCATCTTCGTTCACCTCGATAACCCTCGTTGCGGGTTTATTCTGCAAACAGAACAATGGTTTCCGACGGATCGAAACATCTCTATTTAGACGAACCGTCTTTCTTTTCCTTGTCCGTTTTGGCCATTCCTTTGAAAATCGTGTCCAGTTTTTCCAACTCGATAAGGCCAAAAGGAGCAATCGCCGTATCCAGCACGAGCGTCGTTCGTTCCTTTAGCACGTTCTTGGTGGCTTCGAGTTGATCGAGGAACAACCGCAACTCCACGTTCTTGTCAAATTCCTTGTAATAAGACGCCACCTCGCGGTTGGCTTCGGCTTCGATCTCCTTGGACAAACGGTCCGCCACCGCCAAAATGTTCTCCCGCATCGCACTGGCCCGCGCTCGAGTCTCCTGTGCAATCGCCTGACCCTCCGTCTTGATCTTGGTCGCATCCTGTTCCTCTTTGGCCTTCATGCTCTCGAACACCTGCTCCGTGATCCCTTCGGGAAACGACAAGCGACGGATCCCCACCTGGACCACATCGATACCGTACATCTCCTTCGCCTGACCTTCGATCTCATCCCGAAGCTTCTGCTCCACCTCGGCAAACTTCAAATCATCGGGATTTGTATTCACCAGCGCCGACAATTTGTATTGTGCAATTACCCCTTTTTTCTTGTTCTGCACGATCGACTTCAGATTGGATTCCGCCTTCTTGTCGTCCGGCGAGGCAATGTGATATTTGTACGGGTTCCCCGGATCTACCCGCCAACACACATACGTCGTGGCCATGATGTTCTTCCGGTCACTCGTCTGGGACTCCTCATAAGTGTCCGTCAGCGTCCGAATGCGCGCATCCGTCGTGACGACGCTCTGTATCAACGGCCACTTCAAATACAACCCCGGTTTGTCGATGATGCTCTGCTGGGTGAACTTTCCGAGGGTCTTCAGAACCGCCATCTCCGAAAAACGCACACGGAACGTGCACATATACAGCGCAAAAATTATCAGCAAAACCACCGCGCCCAACACTGTCTTCAACCTGCCCATGGCTCATCCTCTCATTGTTCTAATCAAAATCAGGGTTTCTTTTGTTCCAGAATCTCCAGTCCGCCGCCCTCCCGCTCGTCCACCTCAAAGATGACCTCCGTCTGCTTCCGATCGATCATCACGACGTATTTGCGAATGTGATTCAGCTCACTGGACAATACCTGAAGCGCCTTGCGCATCCGATACAGTCGCGGCGAGGCTTCATAGGCCACCAGTTCCAGATCAAACGTCCGCGCCCGACCGGCGGCGGTATGAATGTCGTTCAGCGCTTTCGCGCGCGCCCGGGCGATGAGTTCACCCGCCTCTCCGCGAATCCCCGGCGTGCCCAGCATCATATTCCGAATCTGATCGTTGATCTCCGTCCCTTCCGGTTGTTCGGAGCCCGTCGAAATCGACTCCTTCTTCTTGAGCAACCCGACAATCTCCTCTGCCAACGTCTGATCCCCCGCCGATTCCACCAGCATCTTCGTGTAATCCACCTCGGCCTTCTGTATCTCCTGTGCCCTTTCCTGCTCCGACATGGTCACTCGTTGAAACACCTTGGCCACATCGGATTCCATCGGCGGGTGCATGTCATCCAGCCCCACATATACAATCTCCAAACCCAAACCTCCCGGTACGATGTGGTCGCAGCGTTCCCGAATCGCATCCCGGATGTCTGCGCTCGCCTGCAGGCGGGCTTCGTTCATGATCTTGTGATAGTCAAAATTCACAGCCGCCTTGACCAGCTCGCGATACGCGATATCGCGCAATAGCGACTCCGGATTCGTAAAATTGTACAAGTAATCGTGCAATCCCTGTTCGTCTCTCTTGATGCGATACTGAACCGTCATCGAGGCCCGAAGAATGTTCACGGGTACGGTGTCCCTGTCCTTTTGATCCTGACCCGGCGTGGCAACCAGCAGATCGACGTAGGGAACCGACGGATGTTCCTTCGTCCACGTGATGATCTTTTCGACGTTCT
>CAIVHJ010000152.1 GCA_903905665.1 uncultured Phycisphaerales bacterium | reverse complement strand
TCAGGATCACTTCTTTGAATCCGCCCACCTCACCGGCGGAACACGACATCAACTCGACCGTAAATCCTTTATGATCGCAGTATCGCTTGTACATATCGAACAGATCACCGGCGAACAGAGAAGCCTCGTTTCCACCGGTTCCGGCGCGAATCTCCATAATCACCGACGAAATGGCAGCATCGTCACCGCTGACGAGCGATTTCTTTACCTGTTCGGCGCCCTGGGCAGTTCGCTGCCGCAACGCAGGAACTTCGTCCTGCGCCAGTTGCCGAAATTCCGGATCCGCAGTCACGTCCCGCATGATCTCTTCGGACTCGTGCAATTCCCGCAAAACGTTTCTGTACGCCCGATAAGGATCAACCACTCGCTTGAGCTTCGCGTATTCCTTGTTTAATTCGATGATCCGCGAGGGATGGGTCGCCACGGCGGGGTCGCGCATCTGCTCCAGCAATTGATCGTGACGAGCCGCCAACTCGTCGAGCTTCAACAGCAGCGCATTGTCGAATTCATAGTCGGACATGCTCGTACCAAACAAAAACCACGATCTTAAAGACGAGAAGGAGGTACCCGTCAGTTGATCGTGGTTTGGAGGGATTCGTTAAACCTTGGCTTTGGCTTTTGTTTTTTTCTCCGCGGCTTTGAAGTAATTCCCGCCGAATTTCTTCTGGAATTTTTCCACCCGCCCAGCCGTGTCAACAAACTTCTGCTGACCCGTATAAAACGGATGACAATTGGCACAGATTTCCACAGAAATCTTCGGCTTGGTGCTGCGGGTCTTGAACGTAAATCCGCAACCGCACACCACGTCGCAATCCATATACTTTGGATGAATACCGTCTTTCATGGTCGCTCCCCGAGATAAGCCTCGAATCAGGACCAAGTATTATATCCGACCCGGATTCTCATTTCAATCCAGCCGTCTCAACGGTGATAACGTCCTATAGAACCACAACTTGCGTGCCCCTTACAAAAAACACGTCAGATAATAATCGACAAACACGGTTCTGTGAGAAAAAATCAAAATAATGAAGTAAATGATCTGAAAACAGCGAAAATTACGTCTATTATTGTAGAGGGAGTCAAAATCACAAACAATAGCGATGTTTATATCGCTGAGAGCCAATGCATTGGACTGCAAGGAGAAAGGCTTCAGACGAGCACGAAAAATCTTCGCAATTGCCATTGCGCTGAATTGAGCGAAATTGGTCTTAATATCGGTGATTTTGATACGGTTTCGCAGTGAAAGTCTAAGGGGGTCCGACAATGAAAGCATCTAATCGAGTGCGATCTGTAAGTCAGTGCGGGGCTTGGTGGTATGTCTGCGTCATTGGGATTGCCGTGGCCTTGGGGATGAGTGGTGGAATCGCGTTCGCTGAGGAACCCCAATACACCCAAGGGTTTACTACCGATCAGGGAGAATTTGCAATTCACGTGGTCATCGACCCGCCGGAAGCGGGGAGCGTGATTATTGACCCGGATCGAGATTTGTACCCAGAGGGAATGGAAGTTGAAATTCGCGTAATCGCAAATCCCGGATACGGATTTGTGCGATGGGAAAGTCCCGCGTACTGCTATCAGTCTTATCAAAATCCTCTGGAGTTTGACGTGTTGGGCAGTGTGACGTTTACGGCGGTTCTTGAAAACTACAACCGAGAACAGGTCGTCGAGAATGACAACGCGAGCCTTGACAGTGAAAAAGGAACCGACGAGAGCACCGACGCCACTGATGAGATTGGCAAAACCCCTGCAACTCCTTCGGAAGGTATGTGTGGGGCTGGTGCGGCGATGAGCATGATGCTGAGCCTGATCGGTCTGGTCGGGATGCACCGATGCCGAAGGGGAGCATGGTGACAGTCAGTATCGAGTGTGTCGGCAGAACAACACGTTTTTTCAGGCGTAGTTTCAGGCATGGGCGTGAAAAAAGGCGGGTTTCAATCGTTTGGCACGCTCCCTTGACAAGACTGTTGGTTTAATTGAGTTTTTAGCAGCAGAATGCTATTCTGCATTCTATCTCAAGAAGTGAATTATATTGCCCGTTGACGGGAATTGAACCCAAAGGAGGGAATGAGGAAATGAGGCGATTCATGAGACTGAAGACCGCCGTGTGCGCAATCGGCGTGGTGTGTGTGGGGTTGGGGTCGGTTTCGACGGCCCTGGCGGTTCCGGTGTTCGGAAAAATCATGGAGATCAAGCAACCCGACGGGGCGCTTGTGCAAGTTCGGATATGGGGTGACGAATTTTATCGGGTGGTCGAGTCGCTCGACGGCTATACGCTGGTCCGCGACCCCCAGACCAAAGTAATCTGCTACGCCGAACTGTCCGAGGACGGCGACGAACTCGTTTCGACAGGAATCCGCGCTCAGGAAGTTGCCCCCGCGAATCTGACTGTTCCCCAAGGAGTACAAATCAACTCCACAGCGATGCAAGCAAAAATCGCTGCTGTAAGAGGTCCGTGGGAGCAAGACATGGCGGCCACCAAAGCAGCAGCGATCCCCAGCATCCGCAGCAGCTTTTCCCAAAAACCTCCTCCAGTTGTTCGTACTCGCATGGGAATCGTTTTGCTCTTCAATTTTCCGGATGATCCCCCCCCGGATGATCCGAATCATTATTATGAACCCTCCCCTGACGAGGTCGATGATTTCTTTAATCTGCCCGGATATTCTGGAGATGATAATAACGGTTCCGTCTTTGATTATTTCTATGACGTCTCGGATGGAAAAATGAACTACGGAAACTACGTCGTAACTGCTTATCACCAGGCGTCGCAGAATCGTGAGTATTACCAGGATGAAACGGTGCCAATGGGCATTCGGGCGCAAGAGTTGATTCGGGAAGCGATTGACGAGCTGGATGACGGTGGGTTTGATTTCAGCCTATATGATCTGAACAATGATGATATCGTAGATGCCATTAACTGCTTCTATACAGGACCTCGACCTACGTGGGGGTATGGCCTCTGGCCGCACATGTCGGTTCTCCAGGATGGTGCAGGTCATCTTGTTCGTAAAGATGGGAAATATATGCTGTATCAGATCTCCGATATTGATACGGCTCTGAGAATTGGAACGGTTTGTCATGAAAACGGCCACATGCTGATGTTCTGGCCGGATTTGTATGATTATGGAGACAGTTGCAAGGAATCCCAGGGTGTAGGTAATTTCTGTCTGATGGCCGGCGGGAGCTACGGTGGACCGCCATTGAAAGAGGGGACCAATCCTGTGCGGCCGTGCGCATTTCTAAGATACATTTCAGGGTGGACGACGACGAACGTCCTGACGACTCCACAAACGGGGTTGGTAGTTCCCGCAGAATCCAACACGATCTATCAGTACAAC
The DNA here is from genome assembly GCA_903905665.1 of uncultured Phycisphaerales bacterium. Classification (GTDB taxonomy): domain Bacteria; phylum Planctomycetota; class Phycisphaerae; order UBA1845; family CAIVHJ01; genus CAIVHJ01. Next base: position 4,754 of record CAIVHJ010000152.1, on the reverse strand, counting down.
AATCCTCTCGTTTCGGAAGAATACTTCCTGCTCGAGAATCGACAGAAGACGGAGCGCGATACCTATCTTCCGGCTGCCGGGCTGGCCATCTGGCATATTGATGAGCGATCCATCGATGGGTTCCAGGCGAACGAACATCAGGAACAGGGATCTGAAGCGAACCAGCACTACGGCGTCACGCTGGTCCAGGCGGATAACCAATGGCATCTGGAACACAGATTTCCCCCTGATGGAAACGGCAACGCCGGAGATCCTAACGATTTCTGGTCGGGGCCGGCGAAGGATCGGTTCGTACCGAAGCCCCCAAACCCAGACACCACCCCCAACAGTCACTGGTGGGACAAGAGTGACTCCCTGTTTTACGCCACACAAATCAGTCCTTCGGGAAATTCGATGACGTTTCGCTTCACCAAAGGGATTGTCGATTGCAATGGGAACGACATAGATGATCTGGACGATATTGACAACCACACAAGCCTGGACTGTAACGGCAACGACATTCCTGACGAATGTGATATCGCTTCAGGAGTTGCTCGCGACAATGACCATGACGGATTGATCAGCGATTGCGACAACTGCGTCAATATCCCCAACGGCCCTGCATTGGGAACCTGTCTCGGCGGACTGGTCGGACATACCTGCCATAACAACGCTGAATGCAACAGTTCCCCAAGTGCAAGTGACGGAGATTGCGATAAGAACCAGAGAGAGACCAGCGGGGACGGGGCGGGTGATGCGTGCGAATGCACGGCCCAGAATTATCAGCAGGTTTGCAAGTCCGTGGCTTCGTGTCAGGTTTTGGTCGGATGTAATCAGAATCTGGGGGGCGATGGCTGCGATTATGATCCCGCTCCGAGTTTTACATGTGACGACCACAAGAGTTGCACGCAGAATTTATGCAGCCCCGACGATACCAACGATCTTTCCGGATGTGTTTATCCCGCCGATCCAGCATCTACCTGCGACGACGGAAAGGCGTGTACGGGCGTCGAAACCTGCAATCCGTCGGCGGCGGGAAGCAATCCGACGACGGGATGTGTGACCACCGGCAATCCTTGCGATGAGCCCGACATGTTCGCGTGCGCCGAGGATTCCGGGTCGCCGGACGGATATGTATGCTACAACTGCATGACGGACGCCGATTGCGACGACGGAATGTGGTGCAACGGTCAGGAAAAATGCGTGGACTACCAGTGTCAGGATGCGATGATGTATCCCTGCCCGTCCGGGACGGTTTGCAGCGATATTCAGGACAAATGCCTTACCCCGGGAAGTGACGGGCGAACCGACGAAGATCCGCTGCTGGATACGGATGGAGACGGTGTCAAAGACAAGTATGACAAATGTCCGGACACGATGCTCGGAGATCGTCCGGTGGATACGAACGGTTGTTCGGCTGGTCAGCGGGATGACGACGTGGACGGCGTAGCCAATCGTTATGATGAATGCCCCGGAACTCCGCTGCTGGAAGAGGTGGATGCGAATGGTTGTTCGGCACAGCAGTTGAATCCGGATGATGACGGTGACGGAGTGTTGGATGCGGCGGACAAATGCCCCGACACGCCGAAAAAAGAAACCGCCGACAAAAACGGTTGTTCGTGCAGCCAGCGCGACACTGACGGAGACGGCATCGACGATTGCAAGGACAACTGCCCGAACAAGAAAAACGCCGATCAGAAGGACAGCGACAAGGATGGAATCGGCGACGCGTGCGACACGAACGAACCGCCGACACCAGCGGCGGATCTCTCGGTCGTACTGACCTCGGATGCCGAGGAATCGGTAATAGTTCCCGATGTCCCGACTACCGTGACGATACGGGCTCAGAACGACGGCGAAACCGACGTCGAAGGTGTTACGATTGAGGTCACGTTCCCACTGGATGTCGAGGTGATTTCATCCGATTCGCTCAACAAGTCGGGCGAAACCACCACCTCGATCAGTTGGAGTTCTTTGACGCTGGCGTCGGGAACGACGGTCGAACGGACGTTCACGATTCAGTTGGCAGCCGGTTCGACGGCGGAATCCGTCGCGCTGGAGGCGAGTGTCACATTCGACGGCGAGGATTCGGACCCGACCAACGATCAAAGCACGCTGACGCTGACGGTGGGGAATGGAACCGAACCGCCGCAGCCGAATCCCGATAACCAGAACGGGAATGTCAGCGGGAACGTTAACGGAAACACGAACCACAACGACAATTCCAGTGGTGGAAACCTGAACGGCAATACGGGAGGCCATACGAAGGATTCCGGCGGATTGTGCGGAATGGGGATGAGTGCTTCATTGGCGTTTATGCTGGTGGGATTGGCGCTCATGAAGGGTCGGCGACGATTCTGATCGAAACCCCGAGCGATTTGAAGGCCCGCATGATTTCATGCGGGCCTTTTTTTGTGGATGAACGCGTCCGCTTGTGAGCGGGAGGTGTTTGGGTTAGATTCTGCCCGTGAAATTTTGCACACCCGGGGAGGTCACAACGATGAATTCATTGGTCAGATGTTTTTGTGGAGCGTTCATTTTGACTGCGAGTCTGATGGTTGGGGCGGAGCGTTCCATTGCAGGGCCGCAAGCGGCGTCTCCGTCCGACGTACGACGTACCCCCATCGTCGAGGTTTTCGAGCGAACGCATCAGGCGGTCGTCAATATCTCGACGACGCAGGTCATCCGGTCGCGCCGCCACCTCAGTCCGTTCGACATGTTTTTCGACGACCAACTCAATCCGGATGATTTTTTCCAGCCCAGCGTTCGCAAGGCAACCAGCGTCGGCAGCGGGTTCGTGATTCACCCGTCGGGATACATCGTGACCAACGCCCACGTGGTCAACAACACCATCGACCGCAAAGTGGGGTTCGACGACGGACGATCCTTTGAAGCGGCGATCGTCGCGCTGGACGTCGAACACGATCTGGCGCTGTTGAAAATCCAGACGGATCATCCGCTTCCCACGATCACCTTCGGCCGCAGCGACGACCTGATGGTCGGCGAAACCGTGATCGCCATCGGCAATCCGCTCGGATACCAGAATACCTTGACGTCGGGTGTGGTCAGCGCGGTGCAGCGAAAACTGGAAATCCCCGATCGCCAGACGGGGCAGACGGTCGTCTATCCCGATTTGATCCAGATCGATGCTCCGATCAATCCCGGTAACAGCGGCGGACCGTTGCTCAATGTTCTCGGCGAGCTCATCGGCATCAATACCGCCATTCGTGGCGACGCCCAGAACATCGGATTTGCGATTCCGGTTCACTCGCTTCAGCAGATGCTGCCGGCGATGCTCCAGTCCGAGCAGCACAATCGGTTTTTTCTGGGAATCAATGTGGATGAGGACCGCCGGATCACGGAGGTTGCTCCTCAAAGCCCCGCCCAGCGCGCGAGCGTCAAAGTCGGCGACGTGATCACCGGCGTCAATGATCGACCAGCCGCCACGGCGCTGGATTATTATTTTGACCTGATCGATCGCAACGCCGGCGACACCGTCACGCTCCACCTGAACCACGACGGAACCGAGCGAAAAGTTCGCGTTCTGTTGCAGGAAAAACTTCCGCCCAACGGCGAGGAACTGGCCTGGGAAAAACTCGGCTTGAAACTTCAACCGCTGACGGCCGAAACGGCCAAGTCGATGCGACTGCGACCCGATGCCGGATTGCTGATCGCCGAAATCCATCCCAACGGCCCCTCCGACATCGGCATCGTTCGCAACGACGTGCTGACGTTCATTGGGCGATACCACGTCACCGATCTCAACGAAGTCGGGGATCTGCTCAAAGACACCAAAAGCGGAGACAAAATCTATGTGGAAATCCTGCGCGTCGATCAGCAAAACGGCACGGTCGCCATGTACCGCGACGGCGCCACCGTCCGCATCCGATAATGGCGCAGGAAATATCGAAGGGTGGCCCAGATGATCTGTAGATCGAGGCGAGGTGGAAACATTACCCGTACAGGCCTTGGCCGCGAGCAGCAAGAAGCGGATCAGAATTCAACGAAGTAAATCATCTCTTCGTTAATCTTCTCCAGGTCGATCAGTACTTTGGGTTTTCTCGGCACCCCGTTTGAGTTCCGAAAATCCGTTTGAAAGGAACCCGACTTGATCAGCGTAGTATCTGTGATCTTGATGAACGAAATTTGTTTCAGGCGACATGATACTTTCCTCAGCCTCGACCATGCCCCTCGTTTTATCCTGTCGATGACATATCGTGATCTCTTGCCTTTGAGCGTATCATGCCACCGCTGAAAGGTTCTCTTCTCGTCGTTGTACAGGACCTCTGCACAGGCGAGGATCACACCGACGGACTCGTATTCTTTGATCGCATCCGAGATGGCTTTGCTGTCGTTGACGATGATCTGGTGGCTGCTTGTGTTGAGTGCGTGTGCCTTAAAGTCCCAAGGAATGCTGTGAAAACCGTCAAAACAGACACGACCGTATTTCGGACCCGGCATTGTCATCTTTTCTGACAATAAACGCTCACACAAAAACTGAAAATAAAATCCCAGCCATTCCATTTGCTTCCAATGAGGGGATTCGTTTTTCTTCATTTCTTCAATCGCTTCTTTGCCGTCCCATGTATCAGGAATAACCTTGAGGGCCGAGGCGAGATCTTTTGCCAAATTCAGGAATTGTTTGGATTTCATAGATTTTATTCACAAAAAAGGCTGAGAGTTTTCTCTGTTACAGAAGAGGCTTTTTCTTTGATTCTGTAAACATCCTTATCCAGTCTGGTTTTGGCAAATTCGTAATACTCTTTCACAATCTC
>CAIVHJ010000151.1 GCA_903905665.1 uncultured Phycisphaerales bacterium | reverse complement strand
TTCATTGTGCTTTTGTTCGTAACTGACCAGATCGTGTAACGTGAACCCGTCGTGGCACGTCACAAAGTTGATGCCCGCCGTCGCCAGTCGCCCGCTCGATTCAAAAATATCCTGACTTCCAGTGATTCGACCCGCGAATTCCGGCAATTGCCCCGGCGTTCCGCCCCAAAACCGCCGCATGTTGTCGCGATAACGATCATTCCACTCCGACCATCCCATCGGAAAACGTCCGCTCTGGTAACCTTCATACCCCAAATCCCACGGTTCGGCGATCAACTTCACCTGAGACAAAATCGGGTCCTGCTGAATCATGTTCCAGAACCGACCCCAGCGATCCATCTGATGCGGTTCCCGCGCGAGCGTCGGCGCTAAATCGAAGCGAAATCCATCAACATGCATCTCCACGACCCAATAACGCAAACTGTCCATGATGAGCTGCGCCGTACGGGGATGCGTCGTATCGAGACTGTTTCCACAACCGGTTGTGTCGTAGTAATGAAGACGATCCTGCGCATCGAGCCGATAGTACGAAGCGTTGTCAATCCCCCGAAAACAAATCACCGGCCCCAGATGATTGCCTTCTCCGGTGTGGTTGTACACCACATCCAGAATCACCTCGATTCCCACTCGATGCAGCCCCTTGACCATCTGCTTGAATTCAACGACCTGCTGACCCAGCCCCTCAGAGGCGTATCGCGCTTCGGGTGCGAAATATCCGATCGAACTGTAACCCCAGTAATTCACCAAACCGTTGCGAACCAGATGACCGTCGTCGATGAATTGGTGAACCGGCAACAATTCGACTGCAGTTACGCCCATTTGCACAAGGTGTTCGATGATCGGATCGGATGCCAGCCCCAGATATCTCCCCCGGTGCTTCGGCGAAACCTTCGGGTGACGAATCGTCAAACCCTTCACGTGACATTCATAGAGAACGGTCTGGCTCCACGGTGTGCGAGGAGGGACGTCGTCTTCCCAGTCGAACGAGGGATCCACCACGAGGCATTTCGGGACGACGCCCGCCGTGTCACTATCATCCCGCTGAAACACCTGACCGGGGGCATCGGACACAAAACCCAGCATCGCTTCATGCCACACGATCGGACCGCTGATCGCGCGGGTATAGGGATCCATCAGCAGTTTGGAGGGATTGAAATGATGACCGCGACCGGGCGCAAACGGCCCATCGACGCGATAACCGTACAACTGCCCCACGCTCAGTCCTCGCACGTATCCATGCCAGACCCCGTCGGTTTGCCATTCCAGAGCGATTCGCTCTGATTCCTGATCATCGTTCGGGTTTTCGAATAGACACAAATCGACCCCCGTGGCATGTTGCGAAAAAATCGCAAAATTTACCCCGTGACCATCCCATACCGCTCCCAGTGGATTCGGACTTCCGGGTTCAACACGCATTAAGATTTTCTCCGAACTGATGGACTTGCGGATCGCTCATCATCATACCGACGCCGTCTGCTATGGGAAGATGATACCCTGCAGATTTTCATCGGGCCCGTGTGTTCTGACTGAGAAACCGGATCAGGGAAAGATGGAACCGGATGCCGAAGCGACCGGATGTAATCGGGCGAACAAATCGTGCTGGGCGGTCAATGCGGCGATGACCACGTCCCCTGCAACTCTCACATCAGAGACGCGATTGTAAAGGAGCGTGTAATGAACTCCCCTCCCTGGAAGGGAGGGGCCGGAGGAGGGTCTTCTTTCGCTTCACGCCCATCAGAGACGCGACCGTCAGGGAAGCGTGTAATTACTCCCCTCCCTTCCAGGGAGGGGTTGGGGGAGGGTCTCCTCTTGCTTTACGCTCTTTATGACTGCGACTGCAAAAGTGCGAGCATGAGACAGGACTGAGAACCAACGACGAACGACGATTCCCGATCCCCGTTTAGCGGCACGCCCGGAGGGCGGCGCGAGACCCCATTGATCCTTGATGCTTCAACAGTAATGGAGTACATGGTCCAACGATTCGCGCAGGACAAGACTCCGCTCCGTGCCACGGGCGCACTTTAACCGCACTCACGATATCAAAAAATGATCCCGGGAAAAATCTTTAGCGGCTCAGCAGTTCTCGCTTGGCTTGTGCCCAGTCTGAACCGGAATTACCGGGGAGACCCTTGCGCATCCGCTCCAGATAAACTTCAAACGCACGAATGCGGATTTGCTCGTCGGTAATGATTCGGGTTTTCGACGTTTCGGCGGGAGCCGCCCGACGGGTCGTGGAACCGACCTGCGAAGCCGGTGTCCGACGCGTTAAGGGGGCGGCGGTCACAGGTTCCCGCAATGAAGGTTTCACCGTCCGGCGGGACGTTGATTTGCTGTTCGAATTCGATGAAGTTTTGCGTACCATGCTTTCACTCTCCTGAAGTTCGTTCCCATTCCACAATTCGTCACGGGTGGGGATACCCAAAACACTGTTATACACGCTCTCGGTCTGCGCGGCAATCGTATCCCACGAAAATCGTGTTTCCGCCTGGTGCCGCCCGTTTCGACCCATGCGTCGGGCATCCGCCTTCTCTCCCAGAATCGTCTCGACGCCCCACCCGATGGATTCGGTGTTGTCCGAAACCTTCAAACCGGTCCGCGCGTGCTGAACAAATTCCGCCGGACCTCCGTTGCAGGTCACGACCACCGGTTTGCGGGCGCTCCATGCCTCGAGAATCACGATTCCAAAAGGTTCGTTGCGGCTGGGTACGCATACGGCATCGGCGCTCTTGAACAAACTCACGAGATCCAAACCGTTGCGATGCCCCAAAAACCGAGTGGATGCCGAGGCGCCCAGAGCATCGACACGCTGCTCCAGTCCCAATCGCATATCGCCATCGCCGGCAAAAACAAATTTGGTGTGCGGATGTTTGTGAAGAATTCGCGGAATTGCATCCACCAAAAGATCGGGCCCCTTTTGCCACGCCAATCGACCGGCGAAGAGCACAAACGGATCATCCACGCCGATTCCGTGACGCTCACGTACCGTCGCCACGTTGATATCCGAATCAAACTTGTGAACGTTCACTCCGTTGTAGATCGCCGTGATCTTGTCCTTGGGAACCTGATAAAGCCAGTGCAACTCCTCACGGAGCGATTTGGAAACGCAAATCACCCGATTGGCGACGTAGGCTCCCTCCCATTCCATATGACGCACCCGGTCCGACGGCCCCCCCCACATCTGATTCCCGCAACGCCCATACTCCGTCGAGTGAACCGTCATAACGACCTGTCGCTGAAGCTCGTTTTTCACCCAGGCCAGCGCCGGTGTCACCAACCAGTCGTGACCGTGAATCAAATCGAAATTCCGACCGAGCGTGGCTTCGACGTCCTTCATCGTCAGTACGAAACTCGCACACATTCGCTCGACGTACTCAAAAAAATCATGGGTGTGGGGATCGAACGGACAACGATGATAATGCACCCCTTCAATGCAATCATAGCGAGATTGACCGGCGCCCATTCGCGTAAACAAATGAACGTCATGTCCTCTCCAGCACAAAGCAGCCGCCAACTCCGATACGTGGGGCGCCAATCCTCCCACGGTTATCGAATGGAGGCTTTCCCACGAAAAAAGCGCAATACGCAACGACTGCCCGTTCGGAAAAATCCCCGAGGCACGACTGTCCGGCAAACAATCCCGACTCACCACGGCCCAGTCCTTACTCAGGGGTTCTGATTCGATGATCCGATCTGACTTCATGCAACATCAACCACTACGTGTTTCATTTCCTGTACTTCATAGACCCAAACCCATCCCGGAGATGATGACCCTTTGGCCCATTCACTCCCGAAACGGAAGTTCCCACCCACTCGGACCCTTCGGCTCATCCGCACTCCAAATGTCACCGCGAAGAAGACAGATGAGGAGATTGAGTCGAACGGGTTCCCCGATTCTCGTTCAACGAAACCATCGGGGATAGAAATTCCAGATCGGGAACTCCTCGAATCTCACATGCTTCACAAATGTCACGTTCAATTTGCGAGGCGAACGACTCGATCACTCTTTTTACTGAAAACGACAACGGGGCGCCCAACCGCCGATCCGCCGCCGACAGAATATAGACCCAGCATTGAATCCCACGACTCCGAAGCTGATCCCCCAGGTGCAACAAAGGCATCAGCGTGGAATTGGATCCCATCGCCGCTCGCCTGAACCACTCCTGAGGTTTTTGCACCATGCAGTCTATCCGGCACCAGCTTCCCGCCGGAAAATGATCGTTCTGATCCACAATCGCCACCAATACCACAGTGTCGGTACCACAAGGCGGTGCTCCGTTGAGCAATTCATCTGTGGAATTGATATCGTAACTGACGCTCACCGCCTGACCCAGTCGCCGACCCAGTCGATGCGCCACCATAATCCCTGCGGCTTCATCTCCGTACATCCAGTTCCCTGTTCCGATGATCAGAACTTGTCGGGACATGACTGCTCTCCGATCTGCAAGGAGTGAGACATCCTGTCGGGAGCCGTGATGGTCCATCCATGGCCATCGTTCTAGTGATACATCCGACACTGCGCAGCACACTTAATGACCTGCACAGGCTCGGTTCTCTATCGCTGATTTTGAGATACCAGAATCGTCCGTTAGATGTATTCTAATGCCCCGGTGTCGAAGAATTCGTACAAAATTGGACGAATTACAAATACCGACGCGGGGTTCGCTTTCTCGATCGCAGAAATATGGATTGGATTAATCTGTGCAGCAATCATAAGACCACCCAACACAAATCAATCGGTACCCCAACTCGAATGAGTCACAGTATAACGCATTGTCTGCCAAAACCTCAAAACTATTCTCGTTGAAAATCCAGAATTTCACAGTTTTTTTGTAACCTAAATGAATGATGCAGCAGCCCGCTATCCATTGTTCTCCGTTCTGCAAATCAGTAACCAGAAGATTCGTCTTGCGCCTCAGATTGTTAGCTTCCAGATCACGGGTCCGTGCCGTAACGTGATTCGCCAGATCATATTACGTGCAGATTCAGTGCGAGTCCACCCTTGACATGTAACGTGTAATTGTTGTTCAGGAAGTGACTTATCACCGATCTTTTGGAACCGGGCCGGCGAGAAGATCGTATTCCTTGATCGCAGATTCGTCGCCGCTACAAACTAATTCGATGTCACGCTGGAGGGTCGTCAGGTTCGTCTCGATGAACCGTCGGGCAACGGCGCGTTTGCGTTGGCTCTCGGAAGCCTGCCGAAGAAACAAATGTCCGATAATGACTGTGATGGCGGAATCAACCAATTTGCGCCCAAAGAGATCCATGTAGTTTCCACCGCGGGATTTGACGAAATTGACCCCCTTGAGCACCAATTCCTTGCCCCCGACCAGCTTGTGTTTGAGTTCGTTGAGCAGTGCATCGGTGTGTTCGTAGCGTTCAGAATCCTCGACTTTCTTTTCAAAGGCGCCGGAACACACACCGCGAACGGCTGCAACAACTTGAAGCTGGCTTGTGCCTTCGTAAATCGTGGTGATCCGCGCGTCGCGGTAATAGCGTTCGACGGGATAATCCTTCATGTAACCCGATCCGCCAAGCACCTGAATCGCGTCATGAGAGACGCGAACCGACAGTTCGGATGCGTAATACTTGCTCATCGGGGTCATCATGCCGTTGAGGCGTTTGAGGGTACGGGCGTCGTTGCGTCGGCGTTTCTTTTCGTCGTCGTCCGGTGAACCGAACTCCAAGACTCGCAAGTTGTTATTTTCGATGTCGCAGAGGCAGCATGTATCGTAGGTCAGCGCCCGAGCAGCTTCGATGGCAATTTTCATGTCGGCGACCATTTCCGCGACCGCCGGAAGTTTCTCGATGGCCACGCCGAATTGCTTACGCGAATGGGCGTATCGGCGGGCGACCCGGAATGCGGCTTCGGCGATTCCCAGCGATTGACCTGCGATTCCGACGCGGGCACCGTTCATGAGACTCATGACGTAACTGATCAAACCCAACTGACGTTCGCCGATCAGTTTGGCGGGGCAATCGTCATAGACCAGTTCACAAGTCGGCGAGCCGTGGATGCCGAGTTTATGCTCCAGATGGCGCACTTTCACACGAGGGTTGCGTTCGACGAGAAACAGACTCAGGCCGCGACCGTCTTTGATGTCGGGTTCGCTACGGGCGAGCGTCAGCAGAATTTCTCCGCAACCGTTGGTGATGAACCTCTTGACGCCGGTCAGTCGCCACTGGCCGTCGGTGTCCTGCCAGGCGCGAAGACTGACCGCCTGCAAGTCACTTCCGGCGTCGGGTTCGGTCAAGACCATGGCGCCGGTCAACTCCCCCTTTGAAAATCGGGGAAGATACTCGTCTTTGATTTCCTGAGTGGCGAAAGCGTTGATGGTTTCGGCGATTCCCTGCAAGCCAAAAATGTTCATCAGCGAAGCATCGGCGCGGCTGACGATTTCGGTGGCCATTGTATAAACGATACTGGGGCAGTTGAGGCCGCCGTATTTTCGCGGGAGGGTAAAGCCCATGAGGTCCGCCTGCGCGAGGACATCGAGGTTTTCGCGGACACCCTGCCCATAGGTGACGGTTCCGTCATCGTTGAGGGTGTTGCCGTCTTCATCGACTTTTTCGGCGCGGGGGTCGATGTGGTTGGCGGCGATGTCGCCGACGATCGTCAGAATTCTTCGGTAGTTGTCGATCGCATCGGCGGCATCGGTCGGTGCGTAATCAGACCCGGGACCGCCCTGTGGTTTGAAGCCGTCTTCCTGCAGCGCAGCAACCGACGCCAAATCCAGATGATTGAACAGAAACTGAATGTCCTCGTTGTCTGTAAAGAAGTTCGGCATGATCACCTCATCAATAACCCCTCCCTTGAAGGGAAGGAAATACAAATCTTGACCACTCTATTCCCTATTTTCCGAAGCCGCTTATCACCCTCCCCTAACCCCTCCCTGGAAGGGAGGGGAGTTTATTTCTCCCACACCCCCCTCCCTGGAAGGGAGGGGGCAGGGGGAGGGTCAGGGTCAGGCTGTGCTTACTCCAATCCCACCTCGAACGCGATTCGTCGCACTACTGCCTCCAAATCCCTCAAGACCTCGTCATCCGAAAATCGAATCACTCGCAACTCACCTGATTCCAAATACGCTGTTCGGCGGGCATCGTGTTCCGCGCTGTCTTCGTGGCTTCGTCCATCTAATTCAATCGCGAGCTTCTTGCCTGCACAATAGAAATCGAGAACGTACGGGCCCATCACGTGCTGTCGTCTGAATCGAATCCCATCCAATTGCCCGCCACGCAAACGACTCCACAGAAGTCGTTCGGGAACGGGCGCCTCTTTTCGAAGATCCCGCGCCCGATTCGTATTTTTGGGAGGGATACGATGCCCTGGCTTACGCTGTCGTTCGTCGGTCATGACCCTCCCCTAACCCCTCCCTGGAAGGGAGGG
>CAIVHJ010000150.1 GCA_903905665.1 uncultured Phycisphaerales bacterium | reverse complement strand
GCTGATGTGGCGAAACGTGGGCATTGCTCGAAGCGGCGACCGCCTGATCGAAACGCTCGAGATTAGCCAGGTGTGGGCCAAATATGTGCTCGATAAATTGCTGGATCATCAGTCGGAGTGGGAGGTTCAGAACATGCTCACTCTGGCATTGCTGACGGCGAGCAGCGCCTTGTTTCGTGAGGAATCGCGCGGGGTTCATTTTCGCTCGGATTTTCCCGAAGCCGACGATTCCAAATGGTTTGTGCACATTTCGATCACCCGTACGCCCGATGGGGTGAATGTTGCTTCTGTTCCTGTGGAATCAGAAGATGATTGTTGAATTGCGAATTGTGAATTACAAATTCCGAAACACAAATCATGGATTGAACCGCAGAGTACGCTGAGGTCGCGGAGAAAGAGAAAAGTAAAAAGAGAAAAAGAAAACAGTCAGTGACCATCAGCGATCAATTGCGTTCCAGCAAATCCCAGTGACTTCCGCCAAACGGCAAGCCGGATGGGGCCCAACCCCAGACGGGATATGCTAACTCATAGTTGAAATCTTCAGGACGTCGCTGCCGTACCTGATTGATACAAAGTCAGTTTGATCAGAGACGCGACTGTCAGGGAGCGTGTGCTTCGGTACGAATCGTGGCCGATATCCGAACGTAGCCTTAATCCATCTGCCAGTTCTACGGTTGTTGTGGCTGCTGCATCACCTGCCATTTCGTATCATGAATAAACTGCGGGAGGAACTTCCGTTCTGATGCTTACTTCCGCAGTTTGTTGTTCAAACACTGCAGCGTTGTCGTGGGTTACAGTCCCAAGTTGGCCACAAAACCGTCAATGTCGGCGAAGTTTGTAATCCCGTCATTGTTGATATCGCCGTTAAACCAGTTGCAATCAGGATATTGAGCCTGATAGGTAGCTTGTCCGCTCAATGCCCACACAAACGGATCGATATCGGCGAATGTGACTTTTCCGTCGCAGTCCATATCGCCCGGTTTCTGGGACTGGGGCAGGAAAATATGATTGCCCTGCCAACTGCCCCGATCGATGTTTTCATGAAATTGATAGACTCTTCCACTCGCGTTGACATAGCGTAAGTGAACTCGTCCCGGCACCGTTTCGTATTGGCCTGTTGCGCTATTATAGATTCCCGCCCAACTACGAGTGCCGTGAAAAACTCCGTTCACCACCGGCAGGGGAGCCTCTGCAGGATATCCATCATGATCCACGTAGATTTGACCCCCTCTTCCATCACGAATCCCGCCCCAAATGCCGTGTGAATTCGCCAGTGCATCGCCGACGATTCGATAGACGTAGGTTCGAGGAGTCTTCGGTGGGAAGGCGACATGCATGGTATAAAGCTGGAGGTCGTGCAGACCGGGTATGTCATCCGGCTGTGTGCTATTAATGTTGATGGGTCTCTTGAAATCATATCCGAAGTTATTATAGACCGGTGGATTCTGTATCGGTTCGATCAACAAACTGCTCCACCAAATGCAATTGCCCGCAAAGTCAGTCAAGGAAGCAAATCCTGTAGAACCGTTCAAATAATAATAAAACCACTGGTTTCCGTACAACCAGGCCCAATCGCTGCCGTTCGGGAACGTTTCGTAATTGTAGATGTATTGATCGATGTGATAATCAGATCCGGAAGGATTGTGTTGAGTCCGCAACCAAATTTTTCGACCGGGACGATCCGCGCAGGCGAGAACGTACTGCCGATCGATCCAGGGGATGGTGTGAATACCTTCCACTGTGGGAACCAACTGATTGATGAGATTCAAAATCAGCGCGCGAGAAGGGTAAAAACCAGAGGTGGGATTACTATTGATCGTCTGGTACCATAGTTGGTTGAACTGCTGGTAAAAGCCGGGATGCTCGATTTGAATCTTGCGCATCGCCGCTGCCGCCATCTGATACCGCGTCCAGCAAAGCCACATGCCTTCCTGGTCGCTCCAGAAGTCACGGGTAGCCAACTCCGGAACATTCTGAAAGTTGTAATCCCAGTCGTTATCCGAGTACCAGATTTCATTGGTGTTGACGTACGGATCGCCCGGATGGCGGGCAATATAAAGATTCATGCATTCATAACTGACGGCCTGGGCAAATCCTTCCTCAAAAGCGGTTAAAGTCGGATCATGTTCCCAGTATGAATTCCTCGTCAGCATCACATTGTCTCGAAAGGTATGGATCAATTCGTGGGTCAGTAACTGGGGGTACCATTCGTCACCCATATGAACTTCATTGTACCCTGGATAGAAGTATGCATCATTGGAGCATTTCAAGTCTCGTACAATCAACACGGTTCGATTCTGCGCGGGTGGACCATAGAGTTCCCTGATGATGGGCAACATGGATCCGCAAAAACCGTTCAGTCGGCTGATCTGCCACGAACACCAACCCGGCACCGGGGTGACACCATCCGATCCAAATCCAAATGACGCAGGGACTAAATTGATCTGGTTGGCCGAATCCCCCATTGGATCGTAGTGTAACGTCACGGCGTTGCTGGATACGGTTGAGCTGGCCGATCCATCAGCGAAATTGGTCCGGACAGATACATAAATGGTGCTTCCGGGCTGCAAATTGTATTTGAGAGGATAGAAAAAAGCCTTGTTCCGGCTGCAGGACTGCCAGTACTTGACATTCGTCCAACCGGGAGCGGTCCCGACCGCAAAAGCATAGCCGGTCGCTTGACCGCTGGAATCATCCCATGTGCATGTCACCATATGCATGCTCTCGTGGTCGGCGTAAACATTAGCAGGAGGTGAGTAGGACCGATCTGTGTCCAGATGAACCGGCGCAACCTCGATTTGATCGGGCCGCAAAGTTTCACCTTGCCACGGATCAATAGGATTCCGTTCCGCCCAGGGAATCTGCTTGCTGGCCCCAATGGGTATAAGAACTGCCGTGTCATCTACCGAGGGAAGAATAGGAACTTCCACCTCGCTGGCCGGTAGAGGGGACGCTTCTTCCACGTCCATGTCCTCGTCCACCTCCTCGGTGTCCGATACGGGGGTGGGTTCCTGTTCAGGCAGAGATGAATTCACATCCACTGGTGCGGCAGTTTCAGTTTCACTATCACCCACTACGGCAGGCGAAACATTGACCTTGGATGATTTGGGTGGATTACCTGCATAGCCGGGCGAGAAACTGAGTGCGACAACGCCGATAACCGTTGTCAAAGTCAAAACGCTTGCGATGCATCGATGAATACACATGCGATTCCTCTCTCTCGATAAAGATGGAGTTCTCCAATAACCCCAAACCCCTTTGGTCCCAAGACGATGGGAAAACTATCCTATCTTATTTCGCCAAGGTGTGTCAAGACGAAGAATGTCCTTAGATCATAAGATGAGTACGCGTCGATCCTTATGAAGAAAAGAAGTTAACTGCTGTTTAGAGCCTATCCGGATAACCCGCATGGCCGCGACGGCACCAGCCGCCAGCAGCCCAAGGAGTAAGGAGGAGCAAATGCTGGAGGTATTGGTGACGACGAGCGACGAAGGGATGCGCCGCGGAGGGTGACGTCCCTTCGGGTTGCGGTGGAGTGAGTCTGTCTGCGGCGTTGCGGCTCCTGGTCGTAGTTTCCAAATACGTCCACGTCGCCGCGCCTTGCATCCAAACTCCCCGCACCGCAACGCGACTCATGCCGGTTATTCGGATAGGCTCTAAAATCATGGAGAATCGCCGCTCACGTTGTCGAGCGCCCCAGCGTCGCCGTGCAGAATGGCGCTGAGTTGTTGGCTGACGGTCTGGATTTGCTCGTCGTTCATCCGGGGATTCAGCACCCAGTGCTCGCTCTGGTCTCGCGGCATTCTCATTTTCCACCATTCCTGGCCGCTACGATGTTCGGTTTGGTCGTATTTGAGCAACCGTTTGCGCAGGAGGATCAGCGCCAGAACAAATCGGAAATGCTGTTTGACCGGTTCGTCGTTGTTTTCCAACCGCTGGAACAGATTGATCAGGACTTCGGCATCGACGAAGAGTTGTTTTCGCGTTTGTCGGACGGGAACGCGGGATTTCCAATAGCAGTAAAAACCCTGCGGAGGTTCGGACCAGGCTTCGAGCGAGAAATCGCGCCGATCGAATCCTTCAGGCGTCTCGAACAAGACCGCATAGTAAATCTCTCCCTCCGCCAGCGATCGCTGAGTGACGGAGCACGTGCCCGACTGCGGCGCAATCGAATATTCCTTCAACATCGGATCGTTTCCTTCATGCGCTCCATTGTCGCACGATCCGCGTCGGTGTTCCATAGGTCGAGGGACAGGCGATTCGCGTTGGTATTGACGATGTGAAAACTGTATAATCGGACGAAACCCCTAGCCGGAAGGGCCGTTGGAAGAATCCCTGGGTTTACCACAAGAAGCCCATGTCGGTGCATGGGTTATAAAGGTAGTTACGAAATATGAGTCAGCCGTTTTGTACGATTGAGGAGGCCCTTGAAGACCTTCGAGCCGGTCGGATGATCGTTTTGGTGGACGACGAGGATCGGGAGAATGAGGGCGATCTGGTCATGGCGGCGGAAAAAGTCACGCCGGAGATCGTCAATTTCATGCTCAAGTACGGTCGCGGCGTGTTGTGTCTGCCGATGACGGCCCGTCGCTGCGAACAGTTGCATCTTCCGTTGTTGACGAGTCATTATTCGTCGCATTTCGGGACGGCGTTCACGATGACGATCGACGCTCATCCTCGGTTCGGCGTGACGACGGGGGTCAGTGCGTCGGATCGGTGCATGACGATACTTCGATCAGTATCGGACGAGGCTCAGCCGTCCGATTTCACCCGGCCGGGACACGTCAATCCGCTCATGGCGCGTGAGGGAGGGGTGCTCGTTCGCGCGGGACAGACGGAAGGCACGGTGGACTTGTGTCGGTTGGCGGGTCTCAAGCCCGCCGGGGTGTTGATCGAAATCATGAACGAAGACGGGACGATGGCCCGGCTGGGGGATCTGGTGGAGTTTTGTCGGGCCCACCAATTGAAAATCTGCACGGTCGCCGATTTGATCGAATACCGAACTCAGCACGAGTCGTTCATTCATCGCGGAGTATCGACGGCATTGCCGACCGAGTTCGGCGAATTCACGCTGATCGAATTTCAATCGCCGATCGATCCCGAACCGCATCTTGCCTTGTGCTGCGGTGGGATCGGCGAGCTCGATGCCCAGGGCCGGGTCATCGAGCAGACGGACCCGATTCTGGTTCGCGTCGAATCGGAGTGTTTTACGGGTCATGTGTTCGGATCGCGGCGGTGCGACTGCGCGGCGCAGTTGCAAGTTTCGATGGCGCGGATACACGAAGAGGGCAAGGGAGTGGTGGTGTATCTTCGTCAGGAAGGTCGCGGGATCGGATTGCACTACAAGCTGGAAGCGTATGCGTTGCAGGATCAGGGACTGGACACGGTGGAAGCGAACGAAAAGCTGGGGTTCCGGGCGGATCGGCGTGATTACGGAATCGGGGCCCAGATTCTTCGGGGATTGGGCGTTCGGCGGATTCGGACGCTGACGAATAATCCCAAGAAGATTCAGCGTTTGGGTGTTTATGGTTTGGAGATTGTGGAGCAGATTCGGCTGGAGGTGGGGATCAACGAAAACAACCGCAAATACCTGCGCACGAAAAAAGAGAAACTCGGTCACACATTTCTGAAACTTTAGAGTTTGCCATGGAACCCGCCGGAGACCGTCATTCCTGCCTGCGTCTGATCGATGCCAACGCGAACCGTGCCCGTGAAGCGATTCGGGTGCTGGAGGATTATGCCCGATTCGTTCTGGACGATGCCTGCCTGAGCGAACAATTCAAATTGCTGCGACACCGGTTGTGCGAAAAACTGGCAGAGGCGACGGATCACCCTTTGTCGCTGTATCGTGACACGCCCGGTGACGTGGGAACGGTGATTACGACTGAAGGTGAACGTCGCCGTGAGGACTGGGGGGACGTGTTGACGGCAGCGGGGAACCGATTGACGGAAGCCATTCGCGTCGTCGAAGAATACGGGAAGTTGCTGTCCGAACCGCTGGGCGGGGCGATGGAGAAGTTGCGATATGAATCGTATACATTGAGCAGCCGTTTAATCCGTCGCGCGACCGTCGGGCCGAATTTTAAAACAGTTCGATTGTATGTGCTTTTGACGGAATCGTTGTGTCGCGGGGACTGGTATGAAACGGCGGAAGCGGCGCTGCGGGGCGGAGCGGGCGCGTTGCAATTGCGAGAGAAGGAATTATCGGATCGCGCGGTGCTGGAACGGGCCAAGCGTCTGCGAAAATTGTGCGACCGCTATCAGGCTTGGCTGATCATCAATGATCGGCCGGATATTGCACAGGCGGTTCGTGCCGACGGGGTTCATCTGGGGCAGGACGATTTTCCGGTGGCTGCTGCGCGGCGGTTGCTGGGTCCGGATTTTTTGATCGGCTTGAGCACGCATACGTTGGAGCAGGCGCAAGCAGCCCTTGACAATCCGCCGGATTATCTGGCGGTCGGACCGATGTTCGCCTCTGTCACAAAGCCCCAATCTGAATTGGCGGGTCCGCACACACTTGATGCGGTGCGTCGTTTGACGTCGCTGCCGCTGGCCGCGATCGGGGGTATCACGGCTGATAACGCCGGTCTGCTGCAATCCGCCGATACTTTGGCGGTTTGCGGCGCCATCATTTCGCAAGAAGACCCCTCCCAAAAGACGAAAGAAATACTGAAGCGTATTTCGCGGGAATCGCTATAAACTCCAGAGGTTGCAGGAAGGATATAATAAAGCGCCAGACCGGTGCAAGAGGATGGTTCGATTGAAGAGAATCGGGTCTAAATTTTTGGATGTGCTTGCGGAGGAAGTACTCGTCGGGGACGGGGCGATGGGGACGGAGTTGTACGCGCGCGGGGTGGATGCGCAGGCGAATTTTGACGAGTTGAACATCAAGCGGCCCGAACTGGTGAAATCGGTGCATGGGGATTACGTGGCGGCGGGGGCACGGTTTCTAGAGACGAATACGTACGGGGCCAATCGGGGGCGGCTGGCGTGGTATGGTCTTGAAGATTACATCGTGGACATCAATGCCGCGGGCGTCCGAATCGCGCGTGAAGCAGCGGACGGCCGGGCCTTTGTGGCGGGTTCGATCGGGTCGTTGCCGAGTGGGGAATCGGGTGATGAACCGATCCGATTTTCCGACGACGATCTGTATGAGATTTTCCGCGAGCAGGCGATTTTGTTGGCGGACGCCGGAGTGGATGCGATCTTACTGGAGACGTTTTCCGATCTGGAGCAGTTGCACATCGCCGTTCGGGCGGTCAAGAACCACGTGGATTTGCCGCTGGTTGCGGAGTTGACGTTTCAGCATCGGGCAGTGACGACGGGGGGGGTTGATGTTTATTCGGCGTTGCAGAGTCTGGTCGAGCACGGGGCGGACGTGGTGGGGACGAATTGTGGACGCGGGGTGGCGAACGTGCTGCACATCATCGAGGAATTCGGGGCTCGTTCCCCTGCGCTGATTTCCGCGTTCCCCAATGCCGGATTTCCCGAGGACGTCGGCGGGCGGATCATGTATTTGTCCTCGCCGCAATATCTGGCGGTGATGGGTGAGCGGATGGTGCAGGCCGGTGCGAATTTGATCGGTGGATGTTGCGGAACGACGCCGATTTCGATTCGCGCGATGGTGGAACACATCGGGCGTCGTCGGCCGGTGGTTCGGCGAATACGCGAGGTGCCCAAATCCGTCGTGCTGGAAACACCGGTTCGTCCGCCGCATCAACCGGCTTCGTATCTTGAGCGGATGAAGGACCGGAAAGTCGTTGTGGTGGAGTTGGATCCGCCGTTCGGGCTGGATTTCGAACGGATTCTGGTCGGGAGTCGGGTGTTGCAGCCGCTGGGGGTGGATGCCATCACACTGGGAGATTCCCCGCTGTCCACGCTCCGTGTCAGCAACATCACGACCGCAGCGATGATCCAGAAGGAAGTCGGAATCGAATGCATCATTCATTTGTGCTGCCGCGATCACAACATCATCGGGTTGCAGGGATTGCTGATGGGGGCGTGGATGCAGGGGATCAAGTCGGTGCTGGCGGTTACCGGTGATCCGGCGAAGCTGGGCAATCAACCGGGGGCTTCGAGCGTGTACGATCTCAACAGCATCGGGCTGATCAAGATGATCGACGGATTGAATCGGGGAGTGAACTACGCCGGTGCGAGCATTCGGAAGGCGACGGATTTTACCATTGGGTGTGGATTCAATCCGAATCTCAGGAACCTTTCGTTTGAAGTGAACAAACTCAAGCGCAAGGTCGATGCGGGTGCGCGGTTCATTCTGACGCAAATACAATTCGACCCTGTGCGACTGGCGGAAGCGGTTCGGATGATTCGTGATCTGGGCATCGATGCGCCGATTTTTCCGGCGATTTATGCGTTTCCGTCGGCCCGCAACGCGGAATTCGTGCACAATGAACTTCCGGGTGTTACGGTACCCGAGCGCTATTTAGCGCGGATGGCGAAAACCGATCGGTCAACCGGTCAGGTGGAGGGAATGCAAATCGCCAGGGAGATCATCGAGGAGTGCTGGGAGTTCGCCGACGGATTTTACATTCTGCCGCCGTTCAACCGTTATCGCGTGGCGGCGGAGCTGGTGGAGTTCGTTCGTGCCCACTCCGGCGTCGCAGCCACAGTTGCCACATCATCTTGACGGAGTTTTCATCCGAATCCCCGCTTGTTTGAGCCGTTCGAATATATCCTTTGGGGATAATCCATTGACGAGGATCATTTTGAACGGCGAGGTTTCACCCCGATGAATGGACAGACGATTGGCGGGGACGTTCAGCAAATCGGCGAGCAGGCGGATCAGGGCGTGGTTGGCTTTTCCTTTTTCCGGTGGGGCGGTGACGGAGACTTTCAGCGATCCGTTCCAGATACCCGCGATCCGATTCCTCGATGATCCGGGAACCACTTTGACTTTCAGCAGCACACCGGTCGGGGTGCGCTCCAGTTGCAACGAATCCTCATTTTTCATGGTTTTCCCTGAACCGGACTGGTCGGGGTTTTTTTGAGAAGATCGCTGTTGTTACGCTCGATATCCACGGAACAGACCATCCAGAGGTCGGAACGATCCGAGGATGGATAAACGACGACGATGCCGCTGTCGCCGACGTGAATGTCGTCGGGCGCGGCGATGACGCCGTTGATGAGGACTTCGGTATCGCGAGTGATCCAGCCTTGATAGGTTTCGACCTGCCCGGTTTTTTCGTTGAGCCAGTCGATGGCGACGATGCCGCTTTGGGGGTCGATTTGTTTGGCGGTGACGTGAACAGCGCGGTAGTGCCGTGCGGGAGGTTCCGAGTGACAACCACTCCAGCAGAAAACCACCGCAATCAGTCCCGCAATCCAACCGCGTTTCAAAAACATCGCCATATCTTTATGACTTTTCATCATCAGGGCTTGAGAAAAAAACAGCACCGCAAGCGCGCGGTGCTGTTCGTCGCAAACCGTTCAAGCGGATGTATTGCTATCGCATGAAACCGGGATCGGCGGCGAAAATTTCCACGCGTCGGTTTTTGTTCATTCCTGCCTTGGTGTCGTTCGGTGCGACGGGTTTGTGCTCGCCCCAGCCGCAAGCGGCCAGATGTTTGGCATCGATTCCCTGCGATTCGAGGTATCGCGCGACGGCCGCAGCCCGTTCGGCGGACAACTCGCGATTGTCCTTGAATTTGCTGCGTTTGATGGGTGAAGCATCGGTATGGCCGATGACGTAAATATCCCGATCCCCGAAGTTGGAGCGGATTTCGGAAACGATTTTATTGAGCGAAGTTTTGGCTTCGTTTTGCAGATCGGTTTTACCCGGTGCAAAAAGATCGCCCTCGATGCTGAGGACCGCGCCTCCGTCCACGGCTTTCCAGTTCGCCGGCGCCGTTCCCTGCTTTGCTGATTTGTGATCAGCAGGCGGCAAGGGCTTGTTGGCGGGTTTTTGCGCGACTTGTCCGCGCATCGCATCGTTGTCTTCCTGCAATGCTAATTTATCCTGGAGGCATTGATCGCGAGCGCCCTGAGCGGCGGTGAGTTCCGAGCGCAACCGCTCGACGTCGGCTTTGAGCGTCTGGTTGTCGGATTCAAGCGTGGAAATTTTCTTTTGCGTATCCTCGCATCCGATCAAACCCACCATCAACACACCCACCAGTCCACCAATCAACCCATGACATCGTTGCATGATCTTAACCTCCTTACCTCAGTGAATGACGCGGAAATCCATCTAAACGACGGGCTTTAACATAAGACTTTCATGCCGGGAATGCAACAGAATTGTACTCCATCACTGCGAAATTTGCGGTGTGGTCTGTTCAGCGGTGGGTCAACACGCGCCATGCCGTTTCGAACTGATGGAGAAAAGCCCGGACTCCGGTGTCTCTGCCGAGCCATGCCAGAAACAGACCCAGTGACAACCAGGGTCCCATCGGCAAAGCCCGTCCGCTTTTGAAGGGTAACGTAAGTGCTTTTCCCATAAGCGCCAGCACGGAGGAGAGCAAAAATCCAACAACCACCACCTCCCATCCGAGGACCGCTCCGGCAGCCGCCATGATGTGAATATCGCCGGTACCAAAGGCTTCTTTGCCGAAGACAAGGGTGAAAAAAATCCGAACCGACCACCCCGCTGTTCCGGCGAGAACAAATCCCCAGGCGGCCGTGCCAATCCCCAACATGGGTTGAACAGAACCGGCGATTCGCCACGTCCAGCACTGACTCCATAAATCCCGAAACGGGCCTTCGGGCCCCGTCAGCCACCAACCCAGTCCGAACAAACCGATGGTCGGCAACCAGATCAGCAATTCGCCGGCGGCCATCGCTCGTGCGCGGGGACGTTCGGATTCCAGAGTTTCCTCAATGTGCTGATCGGCGGGTCGATGAATCACGCTACCGGCGACAATCGCTCCGAAAATCAACACCAGCATTGGAATCGCACGAATCCAAAACTCGCTGATGTGTCGCGCCTCGCCGGCGTTGCGGGTGAAAGTTTTTGGGGTCAAGTCGGCCAAATCTCCCGATGGGGAGTGAATGATCGTCAGGACAATCATCGCCAAAGTTCCATAGACGACCAGGGCCGACAACCAGGCGGAGAATGAAAACATTTTGTCGTTGGTGGCCAACAACGGGAGATTCCCGATCGGGGCTGGTTCTGTAGATTGGAGTTCGGTTGCGGCATCCGGTTGCGCGCCGATTTCTTCCGGTTGAGGATGTTCCTGTTGTCGGTGTTTCCACAATCCAGTGACGATCAGGTGGGTCGTGATCGCACCGAGCATCGCCATCAAAGCCGCGAATCCCCATTGGGCGTTGGGACGGGGCCAATTCTGCTGGCTGTAGTACGGGGTCCAGACGGCGTGAAGCGCGAAACCGAACAGCGCCGCCCAATGGGTGAAGCGGATGTCCACCCAGTACTCTTCCAGATCGACGCCGGACATGGCGATCAGGGCGGCGAAAAGAATGAGGGTGGCGGCGAAGATCGGCCAATCGGAGCCAAAACGAAAAGCCACGGACCACGAATCGGGGTTCAACCCGTCGAGCATTCGACCGACAAAGAACGCATCGAACAGCACGAGTCCCGTCAGGATCATCATGGCTTCGATGACGACGTAGCGGGGTGAAATGGTGCCGCCGCAGTCTCGGCATCGGCCGTTCAGGACGAAGTAACTGACCAGTGGAATGTTGTCGTACCATCGAATCGTGTGATGGCAGTGGGGACAGAATGACCAGCAGGGATCATTGAGGGGTATTCCACGGGGCAGCCGATAGATCACCACGTTCAGGAAACTACCGATACAACCGCTGAAGCCCAGCACCAGGCACAAGCACCAAATCCACCAGTAGTCGGTTGAGTGAGGCATCGGTTGGTTTCCACGACAAAAAACCTGCTGCTATGTTGTATCAGGTTTGGGCCCGGACGCAACGATCCTCACGCGTGGGCGCCTGCAAAATGGTCCAGAATTTTATTGACGACCTCTGCCGGCGAATGCTGTGTGGTGTCGATGGTCACATCGGCCATGGATTGGTAATGGGGTGTCCGTTGTGAAAGCGTCAATTCGATTTCATTCTTCAGATCGTGGGAACTCAACGGAGGTCGCGTCGGAACAGAGGCGGGATCATTCAGGATGCGTCGGTGGAGTTCGTCACAATCTGCGTTCAGCCAAACGACCCGGCCCAGCTGCGCCAATTGTCGGCGGTTTTGAATGTTTTCCACGGCTCCACCACCGGCGGCAATCACCATGTGACGGAATCGCGACATGGAGGCAATCACGTCGCATTCGACCTTGCGAAAATGTTCTTCACCATATTCGGCGAAGATTTCGGCGATCGTGCGATGCTGCTGTTGTTGAATCGCCTGATCGGTATCAACGAATTCCCATCCGAGTCGCTGGGCCAGCAATCGACCGACCGTCGTCTTTCCGCTTCCACGGGATCCGATGAGAATGATATTGTTCTGGCCATCGGGAAAAGACGCATCCATCGCGGCACGGAGCATAATTTCTCGTGGGGCGGGTTGAGCCGTCCAGAATTCAAACTGCAAAGCCGCCTGTTCCAGAAACAGAGGCAACCCGTTGATGGTGCGACAACCGGCTTGTTCCGCCAGTTCCAGCAACCGGGTCCGCCTCGGACAATAGATCGAATCAAACACCATCGTGCGAGTTGATAATTGTTCACGTTGGATGAGCGACGATTGCAGATCGGGTTCCATTCCCACGGGGGTGCAGTGGATCAGCACCTCGCCGTAGAATCTGGAACAATCCGAAAGCGGTTGGACGGAGCAACCGAAATCGTTTGCCCACGGTTTCGCACGGTCGATGGTTCGGGCGTGGATGGTGACGACGGCGCCGTGATCGCGCAAGACCACTGCTACTGCCCGCGCCAGACCCCCGGCGCCGATGATGTCAAAACGAACACCGCGCAGTTCCTGTTGACTGCAACCGAGGCCCCGGCAGACCCACGAAGTCACCGCCGCCGCATCGGTGTTCGTACCCGTCCAGCCGGTTTCACCGTACCGCAAGGTATTGATCGCTCCGATCCGTTTCGCCAAAGGATCGAGTGAATCCCCTATCCATTTTTGGGCGGATTCTTTGTGGGGGGCGGTCATACTGAAACCCGCAACGTCCAGCCACGGCGACCGATCGACCAATTCAAGGAATCGCTCGAACGCACCGGACTCTTTTGCCACGCGAAACGGCAGATACACGGCGTTGATTTTCATCGCGTCGAATGCGGCGTTATGAACGACGGGGCCCAGCGAGTGATGCACCGGGTCTCCGATGACACCAAATACTTTTGTGTGTTGGTCGATGGATTTCCAGCGATAGCGGTTGAGCATTTCGTCGAGGGTCAGCTGTCCGGCGGCGGTTTCGTCTCCATGGCGGAGGGAGGCGTAGGTGATCGTAGCGCCGAATTTTCGGCCGAGAATCCGCGACGGGATTCCCTCGTCGCCCGAACAGAAAATCGACGCCGGCTGTTTGCATCGACGTTGCAGGTCCAGCGCCGAAATACTGTCACAGACGCTTCGAGCCGGCCAGACCAGTTTAATTCCATCGACCGATTGAGACGCCATCTTAGAGAGTAGTGATTCGACTTTGCCGGGCGATGATTCAGGCAAGTGGGCACTCAGCAGAACTTGTGACGCCGAACTGAAATGATTCGGCGATTGATGATCCGAGAATTCAACGTCGATCCATTGCGGTAGAAATCGACTCGCTTCCAGAAGCCGAGTGATTCGATCCGCGGGTGGTCCGTTGTGGCGGCCTCCTTGTGCTACGGATCGACAGGTGATGATCAGATGTTTTGCTCGCTGACGAAGCCAGTCTTCGTATTCCTGAAATCGGTCGTATTCCGACGGATCCAGCAGGTCCAGTCGCCACTCGACCCCATCGGCGCCCGACGCAATCGCCTGTTCGTAATCGCGTTGAAACTGTAACAAGGACGAAGCGTTGGAACTGACATATAGATGCAAAGGGGATACTCTCAACAGAATACCACTGCCCAAAGTCCCGTTATCAATCGGGGTCTTAACGGCAGCGGCACTTGCGATAATGCTTCACCATCTCGATAGACAAAAAAAGAGTGGGCGGTTAAGCCGAATTTTGTCTGATCCCGATCGCTCGGGACGAGATGACCATTGATCTGGGTTCGCCATTGCTGACGAACTCAAGCACCCGACCCGCAGCTGATCGGTACCGGGCCGATACCCGTCCCCGTGTCACCACGGGAACTCGCTGCCTATTTGGGCTTGCCGGGGGTGGGGTTTGCCATGCGACGGTTGTCACCAACCGACCGGTGCGCTCTTACCGCACCTTTTCACCCTTGCCTATGATCCTTTCACGTGTGAAAGATCCATCGGCGGTTTATTTTCTGTGGCACTGTCCCGCGGATCGCTCCGGGTCGCCGTTAGCGACCACCCTGCCCTGTCCGGTTCGGACTTTCCTCCCGTCATCTGATTAAGATTCGGGGCGGTCATCTTCGCCCACTCCGCTTGTATTATACACGAACGTCCCCTCGACAAACGACACTCCTGCCCCATTTACGAATTGGAAGCGAAGTTGTTATCAGACTTTGAGAAAAGAGGCTTGACTTTCAGAACTCTAGGTGTATATTATATACATAACGTACATTAAGAGCCTATCCGAATAACCCGCATGGCCGCGACGGCACCAGCCGCCAGCAGCCCAAGGAGCGAGGAGGAGCAAATGTTGGAGGCATTGGTGACGACGAGTGACACCGGGATGCGCCGCGGATCGTGCCGTCCCGAAGGGTTGCGGTGGGGCGAGTCCGTCTGCTGTGTTGCGGCTCCTCATCGTAGTTTCCAAATACGTCTCGTCGCCGCGCCTTGCATCCGGACTCCCGCACCGCAACGCGACTCATGCCGGTTATCCGGATAGGCTCTAAGTACGTTTTGGGGGTTGGTATGGTTCACATCGACATCACGGAAGCGCGTAAAGTTCTTTCTGAAACAGTCAACCGGGTCATTTACCAGAATGAACGGGTGGCCATTTGTCGGCACGGGAAATCCGTGGCTGCTCTGGTACCCATGGACGACCTCAAACTGATAGAAATGCTTGAAGACCGGTTGGATTTGGAGGGCGCGCGTGAGGCCCTTCGTGAACGGGGTGGAAAATCATGGGAAAAAATTAAGGCGGAGCTTGGCCTGTAATGACCTATCGGGTGATCATCAAGCCCTCTGCCGAGAAGGTCATGAGGAACCTTCACAAGAAGGTATTGCGAACCATTGCTCGAAAAATTGATTTGTTGGCCGGTGAACCGAGACCCCACGGCGCCGTCAAGCTCAGGGGGTTGGACGACCTGTATCGAATTCGCGTGCAGGATTACCGCATTGTCTATCAGATACGGGATCAGGAATTGTTGATACTCGTCATTCGGATCGGTCACCGGAAAGATGTATATCGAGAACTGAATTCGTGATCTTCGCCCACTCCGGTCAACCATTATAGAGCCTTCTGAATAACCTTGACAGGCATGGTAGATTGTGGGGAGTGTTGGATCAAGGCAATCTTTTGAGC
>CAIVHJ010000149.1 GCA_903905665.1 uncultured Phycisphaerales bacterium | reverse complement strand
GACCGCCTCGCCGGCGCGGGTGGTGGATGCCGAAAACGGTTCGGAGTTTCGGCCTTTGGTTTCCACGATGACTTTTTTCTCGGGCAAAAAGATTTCGGAGACTCCGATGGCGGCCGAAAGTAATCCACCGGGGTCAAATCGCAGGTCCAGAATCAATGCCTTCGCCGATTTTTGTTTGATTTTTTGGATCGCTTCTTTGAGGTCGGCGACGGTTTTTTCGGTGAAACTGTCGATGCGAATGTATGCGATTCCGAAATCCGGGTCGATCATGTAATCCCATTCGGTATTTTCCTGACGGTGGTATCCCAGTACGGAATAAATTTTGATGACTTCGCGCATGAGTTCCACGTCGAAGGTTTCCTTCGTGCGCGGACGATAGATGGTCAGCACGACCTTGGTATTGACGGGGCCGGTAATTTTCTGGACGGCCTGGTTGAGCGTGATCCCTTTGGCCGAAACGCCGTCGATGTGGGTGATCTGATCTCCCACCACAATGCCGGCCCGCAACGCCGGGGAATTGTCCAGCGGCGACGTAACCGTCAAAAAGTTATCTTCCATCCCAATCTGAATGCCGACTCCGCTAAAAGAACCCTGCGTGTGTTTTTCAAATTCGGCGAGGTCGCTCGGCCAGATCATGTAGCTGAACGGATCGAGCGAGCCGAGCGCCCCTTCCACATACTCGAACACCATCATGTCCTGTGGAAAATCGAGCGTCTCCTGATCGATCTTAAGCACCGTCTCGAACCAGCTGGTCGCATCGGAATAGGTGGATTTCTCAATTCCGGCGAGTTTATTCAGGCGGTTCTGAAGTCGGGAGGCGTAGGATTTTTGTTTTTCCTGATCGCTGAGGGAGGGGAATACTTCCGACAGTTTGGGATCACCTGTGAGAAGCGCCAACCGCTGCAAACCCGTCTGGGTGATTTTGCTGAAGTCGGCTTCGGTGACGTAATTGTTGTGAATCTGCCAAAGCGCATCTTCCGCCATCCGCGGAGTCACGCCGCTTAATCGGTTTTTCCAGTCGCTTGTGGGAGTGTAAAACGCTTCCAGACGCGTGTGAGCGACGCAAGCGTCGAACTCCTGTTCGTATTCCTTGTTTTTTTCATCCAGCGATTTAAGACCGTAAAGGAGATCGGCGGCGTCGGACCATTTTCCGTCGTCTTTCAGTTGCCGGGCCTTGACTCGAGCTTTTTCCACCAAATCCTTAACCCAATCCTCGTGGAGATAATCCGCCGTGGTGACGTTGCAAAGCTGGGCAGCCCTGATTCGGCCGAGCGCTTCATCATATTTTTCCTCTTGAATATTATTCCGGGCCTTCTCAAGATATTTGTCGCGCTGTTGTTCCTGTAGCGCGAGGCGTTTCGTGTTCTGGTTGGTTTGTTCGTCCAGCCATGAAGCGATTTCCCGGTAAGATTCCTTGGCGGACGGATTGGATTCCAGAACGAGATTGAGTTGAGTACGAGCTTCATCAAAATGGCCCGCCACGATACTTTGGGCCCAAAGATTCTGATCGACCGGTTTAGACGAGGGCGGATCGGACTGAGCCCATGCGCCGGCGCCAACGAAAACCAATACCAGTGCCGACCGTTGAATCAAACGACGAAACAAAAACGACGACGCAGTCATGAAAAACTCCTTGCTCTCGTCACGCTCAAGTTATCTCCGATGATGATTCCTCGTATGAACCATCCATCTCATGGAGGCAACATGGCAAGATATACCACTCCCCTGCCGAAATATAGATACTTTTTCGGCAATGTAATTTATCTCCCCCATGAGAATTATACGAAGCAATTGATCCGGCGGATTCAGG
>CAIVHJ010000148.1 GCA_903905665.1 uncultured Phycisphaerales bacterium | reverse complement strand
TGAGGCGATTCTTGTATTTGAAAAAACCCTATCGTCATGAATGACTGAACTTGTAGTGGTTATTCAGAGGACTCTATAATGCAAACCCGATCAACGACAATGAAGAGTTTGTTCATAGTGGAGGCGGACGTCATGTCAAGAACTTTCTGGGTTTTCGGGATGGTGTTTCTGGGAGGATGTCTTGCGCCGATAGATCATGAGAAACGGGCAGCCGTTGCAGAGTTGGATCGGCGGTATCAGGCGATGGTGCCGAATATCGAGTCTTATGGGCCCGGAGGAAAAATTGTTCTGGATGTTGCTTATCAGGTGCTTCGGGAGGGTCGAGCCGAAGGGAAATGGTCGTTGGTGGGGCTGGAGGATTTGTGGGTCGAGAGCATTCAGGAGGGGCGCACGCTGTACAACGATCCGGATCGTCGGTGGGGAATGACATCAGCCAAAGAGACCAAAGATATGCTGGGGCAGAACACCGTCGGAGTGTGGCAGCTTACGGTGGACAACATCAAAAACAAATACGGTTTGCCTTATGGTGTTCGGTCGGATTGGTCGAACGCTCAGGTACTTGATTTCTGCCATGAGCATCCGGAGATTCAGGGGCGGATGATTGCGGACTACGTTCAGGAGGCGTATACGAAGTACGGTCGCCGAAGTCCTTATGGGATTCAGCGATATTTTTGGCTGGAGGGATATGTTCGCGGTTGGATCGGTCAGGGAGAATGGGACAAGTCGGTTTTGGCAACGCCCCCCGACAGAGACTGGAAGAAACTCACGCCGGAAATGAAAGCCGATACGGGTTTTTATGCGAAGCAGATTGTGCTGGGTTGGCGGGGGAATTCGCGAGGGTTGTTGTATTGGCTTTGGGTGACGGGTGACCAGGAAGGAATACGAGAGGTGCTTCGGATCTGGCGCGATCAGCGCGTCATGGTCTGGGACGATCAGAAAAACGATGCCGTGCGGACAGAACGTCCGGGATTGTTTGCTATACAACCCGACAACCTGAAATACGTCGAACCGCCTTCTTCGTGTCGCGACGATTTGGCACAATTGGTGCAAGAGGTACTGGCGGAGAAAATTCATTAGGACCGATGCCAGCGGGGAATTCGTTTTGTGGGTGAGGCACAGGATCAACCGACGGGAACAACGAATCACGGAGCGCGTCGGTAGATAACATGGGGTTGAATGAGCGACAACAAGGAAACAGGCCAGTCTTCCAAATCAGTTCGCTGGTGCGATTACACGTGCGAGTTTGCCGAATTTCCACCGGCGGGCACCGAGGGATTGTGCCGCACCATGGGCGCGGTGTTTTGCCGAAAACTGCGGCAAGTGACATCCAAGAATACTCCGTGTCTTGCGAGTTTACCTCCGGTTGAATCGAACTTGAATCCATGAGATGGATTTTGTTTCCGGGGATGGCAGGAGCGACCCCCAGTTGGCGCAGAGTAATGAAAATAACCCCCTGCTGGCGCAGGGAGCTCTGATATTTTTCATTTTCAATTTTTCAATTTTATTTTTTAGTTGGGTCGGTCCATATCGCCGTCGGATTTGGTGACGTAGAAATCGGAAGAGGGGAGCAGAGGGCCCCATTGCATTTTGAACGGTTTGGAGAGCCGAAACGCACCGGTCATTTTGAAATGTCCACCTTCGAGGGGTTGGAATCGGGTGGGGATGGCGGGTTGCCCTTCGTGCCAGTTTTCCAGCCGGAAACCGACATTTTGCAGAGGAGCGGCGGAGCGGGCTGATGTGCAATAGAAATCGGCGAACGTCACGTGATGCGCGAGAGCGGATTCGATGACCGTTTGCGCGAGGACGTTGCCGGATTCTGCAAGACCGATGAACTCGACCAGTCGCAGGACTTTATCGTTGCGATTTTTGATTTGCTCGATGCGAAAGACAACGGCGCCGAGAATTTCTCCGGTGGATGGATGTCGTGCGAGGCGGCATTCATATCGGTACATCGGATGATCCACGTAACGCCAATTCATGTAGGAAGCATCTCGATTCGTTCCGATTTGACGGGAGGCGATGCGTTCGTTCCAGAATCGGTCCCATTCTTCATCGAAGTGATCTTGCAGTGGTTTGATTGTGACATCCAGGGAGCCGTGAGTTTCAACCCGCGCGTCCGGGCGATCACCAACCACCCAATGTTCGATCTCCAGGTTCGGGGAGTCAGGATTGGCGTCCTGAAGAAGTTGGATCATCGCATGATGATCGCAAACGGCGACCCAACGGGGAAGGTCGTCAAGGAGTTCATATTGCAAGGCGCGCAGGACGCGCTGGAGTTGGGTGCTGGAACCCAGATCAAAAATCGCACCCAGGTCCAGATTGTGAGCAGCCCACATCAGTTTCAATCCAACACCTTTGGTACGGTACTCTGGAATCACCAGCAAATTCGAGAGCCATGCTCCCGCAACTACCTGATGGTGCAGGTTGATTTCGGTGGGGATAAGCCCAAGCATCCCCACGATCCGGTTCTGTTCCAGAGCCAACAAAACGGAAGGACCCTGAAAATCCGGGTGTCTCATTCGAGTGGAGTTGTATTGCCAGCATAGCAGGGTTTCATTACAGGCCAGGATATGGCCCGCGCGCCAGTGGACTTCTATAAACTGCCGCAATTGCGGAACCTGATCAGGCCCGCAGGGGGCAACACGTACCGATGGTGCCGAAGGCGTGGACATGTCAGCGATTCCCGATTCGGGTTGTATCTCCAGTACGTCGATCGCCGCATACTCGATGCGGCGCCGTCATGGCAGCGATTCCTGAACGGATTGAGGCGTTGAGAGGCACTGAACCAATCCGCCCAAAGTGGTAAACTCGCCGGGGTCTTTGTCTCCAAAATCAATGGGTCGCCCCAATTCCGTTTCCAGCGAAGCGAGCATTTCAAGAAAGCTGAAAGAATCGAATAGACCCGATTCGATCAGGTTATAGTCGTCGTGAACCTGGTTCAGAATTTGGCCAGTGGATTGTGCGGCTTGCTGCATTTTTTTCAACACGAGATTTCGCACTGAGGATTGGAGATCATTCATGTCGGAATTCCTTCAGTTTTCCAGCGAGGGCGATCCGGTCAATTTTATGATTGGAGTTAAGCGGCAGATGATCAATGGCAATGATATTTTTTGGAACCATATATGGGGGCAATTGAGTTTTGCAGTATTCGAGCAATGGGCCTTCGTCGAGGGGGCCGGAGTGGACGACAAAACCGTAAAGCGCGTCAGCCCGACCTTGCTGGACGGGCCAAGGGACGGAGACAGCCAAATCATGACCCACGGCGGCGCGGAGCACGTGATCG
>CAIVHJ010000147.1 GCA_903905665.1 uncultured Phycisphaerales bacterium | reverse complement strand
GTCAGTGAGTTTCTTGAGGAGCTCCACTGCGTGCTTAGACCCGGAATAAGGGAGGATGGAAAGGCAAAAACCCTGACGGTTCATCTCATCGTCAATTAGATGCTGGCGTCGAGGGTCCTGAATGAATTTTGGGAGGTGAAAATCGTTAATGTCGG
Organism: uncultured Phycisphaerales bacterium; assembly: GCA_903905665.1. GTDB lineage: Bacteria > Planctomycetota > Phycisphaerae > UBA1845 > CAIVHJ01 > CAIVHJ01. Next base: position 1,626 of record CAIVHJ010000147.1, on the reverse strand, counting down.
ACTCCACAAGATGTTGTCCGGTGACCTCATTGATGAATTTGATGGAAGCGCCAACGGTGTCGGCTAGAATGCCATCGACGTCGCATAGAAATCTGGGTTTCTTCATGGCTGCGACGAACGTACACCGCGTGGGTAAAGTGAACGAGTGACAAAACAAATCCTGGCTTCGGACATCAAATGGGCAACATACCTGAACTATGAAGGTCCGTACTTCCCGGGACATATCAAGTACACGGGAGAAGCGAATGCGGACTTCTTGGGGAAGGTGTTGCAGGTGATTTGCTCAACGGAGGGAGGAAATTACTCGGCGATTAACATGTACGACCGTTGTGTGGTGACGGTAGGGATTTCGCAATTGTGCATGGCGGCGGGTGTGTTGCAACAAATGCTGGGGGCGTGCATGGGCGGATCGCTTGCGCAAGGATTGAATGAGAGTTTCGCGAAATTTCCGACTGCGGTGAAATTCCTAAAAACGACGTCGGGAAAATGGTCGTTCTTCATGGCGGACGGAGTGAGCGAGATCGCGACGAAAGGACAAATGTCGGCGGTATTCTTGGGTGGCGCGTCCGGACTGAAGGGCGAATGGGGAGCGGAGGCGAAAGCGACGGCGAAGGAGGTGGCGGCGGGGTTTGCAAACCTGTGGAACAATGAAGCGTTATGCGAAATCCAACGGAATTGGAGTAAGAACGCGTTGCCGAGGTATTTGACGGCGAAAACGAAAGCGACGTTATACGAGAGAGCGGACGAGACGGGGTATGCGGGAGCGCTAAAAGCGGCGGTGATGAGTTACTCGGCGAATCTGCCAGCGAAGACGGACAAAATGCTGGGGGCGGCGAGTGCGAACGCGGCATGGGCGGGGGCGAGCGACGTCGATCGATTTACGCTAGCAATGAAATCATTTGTGTTGGACTCGGGAATCGCGATATGGCCGATTAGGTACCGAGCGATACGACCGGTGATACAAACGATATGGGGAGTTGAATTGCCAAGTGTGGAGGACCTGGGAAAACCGACTGTGAAAGTCGCCGATAGTGATCCGCTAAGCACTAACGAACAAATCCAACGATTCCTGATCGACCTGGGATACGATCTGGGACCGTATGGGGATGATGGGGTGATCGGAGTTAAAACGTCCGCGGCGATCGCGAAGTTTCAAGCGGACTACGGGATATTTGCGACGGTGCCACCGGGACTGCTGACAGACGAAACCCACCAGAAAATGGTTGAAGTATTTAACCGATCGCCGATGGTGGTGGTTTAAGAAGAAAGTACGCGGGTGTCAATGAATTGGTCGACTGCCCGGTGGAGTTCGTCAGGTGAATAACCGGACATGTCAAATCGGGAGAGGAAATCGGCGAACGATTGGAGACGCCATCGGGCGTTGAAGGCATCTATCCAGGCGAGAGTTTCGGGGTCTTGAGACGACGGGGGTGATAAAACAACCGATGAAAACTCCCGGGCGAGCTCTCGTACGAGAACGAGATTAGCGGCCGTATTCATCCCCCAAGTCAAGGACTGTTCAATTTCATCGGGTGATCGACCAGAGAACCAAATGGGTTGACGACCGACATGAACCGGTAACGGACCATTAAAACGGATTGCGTCCATCTGACAAAAACTTAGGAT
>CAIVHJ010000146.1 GCA_903905665.1 uncultured Phycisphaerales bacterium | reverse complement strand
GAATTGGAGAAACTTTCTGATGCGCAGTTGGCGGACCGGTTACCGGATTACGTTCGGCACGTCAATCACGAGGTTTATTCCTATCTGGAGAAACTGAATCTGCAGGATCGGCTGGTCGAATTGCAGACTCGGGTGAAAGCATCCGCCAAACGGCAAGCCCAGTCGCAGGGTCAATCCGTTCGGAGCGTGGCAGAGGCGTTGCTGGGCGAGGCGGAGACGATCAACGGATCAAGGATCATCGTGGGTCAGGTTCCCGAAGCACCGCCGGAGCAAATTCGGGAAGCGATCGACTACTTACGCGATCAGGCAAAATCGGCGGCGATCTTCCTGGGTGCCCCCGCCGGCGGCAAGGTGCTGCTGTTCGCCTCAGTCACCGACGATTTGGTCAAGCGAGGATTGAAAGCCGGGGACTGGATCAAGCAGATCGCCCCGATCGTCGGCGGAGGCGGCGGCGGAAAACCCGAACTTGCTCAGGCCGGCGGAAAAAATCCCGAGGCGCTGCCGCAGGCGTTGGTTGCGGCGAAAGAATGGATGCAGAAAAAATTATGAATGGAGAATTAAGAATGTAGAATGAGGGCAAAATAAAATTCGGAATATTGAATTACGGATTTCGAAATTCTCCATTCTCAATTCTACATTTTCCATTTTCATTCTATATGATCAGGTGATCCCAAGATGAAAAAGATCATTCCAATTGTTGCAGTTGGGTTGGCGATTTTGGCCTATTTGGTGTGGTCGCAGCATCGGCGCGAGCCTCTGATCGTCAGCGGTTTTATTGAAGCCGACGAAATTCGTGTCGGCTCGCGAGTCGGGGGGCGCGTGGCGGAGACGCTCGCCTTCGAGGGTCAGAAAGTCAGCAAGGGAAGTCCGCTTTTCACGATCGATCCGTTCGATCTCAAGGAGCGACTTGCAAAAGCTCAGGCCAATCAGGCTGCCAAAAAAGCCGCCTACGACCGCCTCGTCGCCGGTCCCCGCCCCGCCGAAATCCAGATCGCCGAAGAAAATCTGAAAAAAACGCAGGCTGAACTCGAATTCGCACGGGCGGAGCACACTCGTCTGACGAAATTATCTGAAAGCGGTCAGACGGCGCAGTCCGAACTGGACAACGCCGAAAGAATGCTCAAATCTTCCGGCGCGGCCGTCGCCGCTTCCGAAAAAGAACTCTCGCTACTTCGGGAAGGAACACGCAAGGAAGACATCGCTCAGTCGCTCGCCGAACTCCAATCCGCCCAGGCGGACACCGACACCATCCAGGTACAAATGCGGGAATTATCTGTCGATTCCCCGTGTGACTGCGTGGTCGAAACGATCGATTTGCGACCGGGTGATCTGGTCGCGCCCAACGCGCCGGCGGTGGTGCTGCTCGACACTTCCAATCTTTGGGTGCGGGCGTATGTCCCCGCGTCACATCTGGGCGACGTTCGGCTCGATCAACCGGTGCAAGTCTCGGTCGATTCGTTTCCCAACGAATCGTTCCGTGCGATCGTCACGTTCATCGCCAAAGAAGGAGAATTCACGCCGCGCAACATTCAAACGCCCGAAGAACGCAGCAAACAAGTGTTTTGAATCAAAGCGACGTTGCGTGAAGGTTTGGACCGGTTGCATGTCGGAACCACCGCCGATGTCCATTTGAGCGGGAAGTAAGAGCCTATCCGAATAACCCGCATGGCCGCGACGGCACCAGCCGCCAGCAGCCCAAGGAGTGAGGAGGAGTAAATGCTGGAGGCATTGGTGACGACGAACGACACAGGGATGCGCCGCGGATGGTGCCGTCCCTTCGGGTTGCGGTCGGGTGAGTCTGACTGCGGCGTTGCGGCTCCTGGTCGTAGTTTCCAAATACGCCCACGTCGCCGCGCCTTGCATCCAGACTCCCCGCACCGCAACGCGACTCATGCCGGTTATCCGGATAGGCTCTAAGCCCCATGCACGAACCAGTCATTCATACTGAAAGACTGACACGTTGCTTTGGCGATTTTACGGCGGTTCGCGAGGTCACGTTCGACGTTCCGAAGGCGGCGATCTTCGGACTGCTGGGGCCCAACGGATCGGGAAAATCCACGATCATTCGAATGCTGTGCGGATTGATGCCTCCTTCGGATGGGACGGCTTTGGTGCTGGGAACCGACGTTCGGCGCGATCCCGAATCCATCAAGCGCCGGCTGGGATACATGTCGCAAAAATTCAGTCTCTATTCCGACCTCACGGTCATGGAAAACCTTCGTTTTTACGGCCGCATTTATGGACTGCCTGCCTTGAAGCAACGCACGCGGGAGTCGGCAGTAATTCAACTCACCAGTCTCGGCGACTTCGCCGATCGGCTGGCCGGGAATTTGTCGGGCGGATTCAAGCAACGGCTGGCGCTCGCGTGTGCGCTGATTCACGAACCGGAATTGTTGTTTCTCGACGAACCAACCGCCGGTATCGATCCGGTGGCGCGGCGCGAGTTGTGGGATTTGCTGTTTGATTTGTCGCATCGCGGGATCACGATGTTCGTGTCCACGCATTACATGGATGAAGCCGAGCGATGTTCGCACGTGGGGTATATTTATTTTTCACGGATGGTGGCGCTGGGGCGTCCCGAAGAACTCAAGAGTTTACCCGAAGTAACTCCGCCGGGCAGTCGCCGGTGCGAAGTGCTGACGTCCAATCCCATGGCGGCGCTGGCCCGTGCGCGTAGAATCGGCGCCGTTCGAGACGCGACGTTGTTCGGTGACACATTGCATGTACTGCTGGACGAATCGTACTCGGATCGGCAGTTGTTGTCGGAAGTAGCATCTGAGGATTCCACTGCCTCGTGCCGTCCGATTGCACCGACGCTGGAGG
>CAIVHJ010000145.1 GCA_903905665.1 uncultured Phycisphaerales bacterium | reverse complement strand
GAGTATGAAAGTTATCTGGGTTTGGGGGAAAAGACGGGTCCCCTCGACAAGCGAGAGACGGCATGGACGAACTGGACGACCGATTGCTACGGATTTCAGTCGTACACCGACCCGGTTTATCAGGCGATTCCGTTTTTTATGACGGCGCGCGACGGACGATACGCCGGTGTGTTTTTCGACAACCCGTATCGCAGTTTTTTTGATTTCGGAAAAAGCGATCGCAACACGTACAGTTTCGGAGCAGAGGGCGGGGAATTGAATTATTACGTCATCGCCGGACCGACACCCAAGGACGTGCTGCGCCGATACACCGATCTGACGGGTCGAATGCCCTTGCCGCCGAAATGGGCGCTGGGATATCAGCAGTGTCGCTATAGCTATTTCCCCGACACTCGCTTCCGCGAAGTGGCTCAGACGTTCCGCGACAAAAAAATCCCCTGCGACGTACTCTATCTTGACATTGATTACATGAACCAGTACCGCGATTTCACCTGGCATCCGGAATACTATCCCGAACCTGAGAAATTGATGCACGATCTGGACGGGATGGGGTTTAAGGTGGTCACGATCATCGATCCGGGGATCAAGAACGAGCCGGGGTATCGGATTTTCGACGAAGGCACGAAACTGGACGCCTGGGTGAAAAATCCTGACGGGACTCCGTATGTCGGGGCGGTTTGGCCAGGTCGATGCGTTTATCCTGATTTTTCCAATCCGAAGGTGCGCGACTGGTGGGGAGGCTTGCACAAGTTTTTACTGGATGCCGGAGTGGACGGGGTTTGGACCGATATGAACGAACCGGCGGATTTTGTCGGCCCGAAACACACCAACCCGATCAATCTCATCCATGACAACGAAGGGCAACCCGCCGATCATCGAGCGGTTCATAACGTGTACGGATTGGAAATGGCTCGTTCAACATACGAGGGACTGCGAAAACTGGCGCCGGACAAGCGACCATTCGTGATCACCCGAGCCGCATACGCCGGAGTGCAACGCTATACGTCGAGTTGGACCGGCGACAACAGTTCGACGTGGGATCATGTTCGACTCGCGGTGGCGACGTGTCTCGGTGACGGGATCAGCGGACAGTCTTTTGTCGGATGCGACATCGGCGGATTCGTCGGAGGCACCTATCCTGAACTTTACGCGCGATGGATTCAAATGGGAGCATTGTTTCCGTTCTGCCGAACCCATACCGGCACGGAAAACCCCGATCAAGAACCGTGGTCGTTTGGACCGCAAGTGGAAGACATCGCCCGAAAAGCGATCGAACTGCGCTATCGATTGTTGCCGTACCTCTACACGCAGTTTTGGGATTGCTCACGAACCGGAACCCCGATCATGAGACCGGTGTTTTTCGAGTTTCCCGATCAGACGTGGTACAACGGACAAAGTTACAATTTTCTGCTCGGGCCCGATCTGTACGTCTATCCGATCGTCGAGCCGCAGATGCGCCCGCACCGACATCGACTCCCGCCGGGACTCTGGTTTGACTGGTACAACGACAAGAAGATCGGCGGCAATCAGGAAGTGATGATTGAACCGAGGAGCGAAGAAATTCCCATCTTCGTTCGGGGTGGAGCGATCATCCCTACCCAATCGCCGGTCCAAAACACCAGCCAGTCCCCGGAAGAACCGATGATTTTGGAGATTTTTCCGTGGGGAGAATCATCCCGCCAGGTTTATGAGGACGCCGGTGAAGGTTACGGTTATCAACACGGAGAATACCTGCTCACGACGTACCACTGTCAAACAGATCAGGAAACGATCAAATTCTCAATGGATACGCCGGAAGGCAGCTATCGACCCGCCGACAGCAAGGCGTTGCTGCGTTTTCACGGATTGATTCAGCCCGTGACGGATGTGCTCATCGACGGCGTGTCATTGAAAGAGGCAAAGCAGTTGGGTCTGCCATTTCTCTATGAAGCCCCCAAAAACCTGCTGACCTTCCGATTGCCCGATCGCACCAAACCCACCCAGATCGAGATTCGAACCGAACCGGGAATTCCAGCCGGTGTGCCTTCGGAAACTGTAATCTTTGATTACGGCAGTGAGCAGACGCGCGGGGCGTGGGACAGCGGTTTTTCGGGTGTCAAGAGCGACGGACAGACGACCACGTACCGTATTCGCGGACTGGGCGATCCATGGATCATGGGTCAACCGCTGTGGCTTAATGGGAAGGTGGTTTCGAAATTACACTTAAAACTGGCGGTTGCTGATGCAACGAAAGTATTTTTCCAGTTTGGAACCCATGAAAACCCGTGGATCGACGAACACAGGCAAGTGGAAATTCCACTGGTTCCCGACGGTCAGATGCATGAATACAACATCGATCTGAACGCGGCTCAGACGGAATGGTCCGGTGTGGTGATCGGATATCGACTGGTGTTTCCAAAAGACCTGCCGATCGGTTCAAAGGTCATCATTGACAAAGTCCGATTTGAACCCGAATGAGTCGTGGGAGACGAACGACAAAGAATTTCGGTGGGTGCTGTCGTTTTCGACTTCAGAAGAATCGAGAGAAGCGGAGTTACAAATCTTTCAGCGTTAGGGTTTGTCGGTTCCATTCTCGGATTGGAAACCTGTCAGCAGGGAACGCACTTCGGAAGCGTTAACCGGGGATTTATCGCCTCCTCGGCTGTATCGCTCCAACAGGCCCCGCAGCGCCGCCACTTCTCCGTATAATCGCGTCTGATATTCCGGAGGAACGCTTCGCAGCATGGCGGCCACCAGTTGATCCTGATGCGCCATCACGGTCTGGGCCAGTTCCGCATCATCCCACAATCGAAGTACCGTCGGACTTTGTAGAACATGATACGTATCGCCATGACGAATGGCGTCTTCAAGGTCCGAATCAAGCCGGATTTCCTTCACAACCCGGCGAATCACCGCGTCTTCATCGATCCATTGCTTGACTTCCGGGTCATTTTTGATCTTATCGACGGCGCCGGGATACCGGGAAACCAGCGCCAACATTCCTCCCGTCTCCAGAACCGCCCGCGGCCCCACGAACCGACGCGACAGAACGTGACCCAGCAATGAATGATCGCTCTGCTCCCGCAATTCGTTCAGACCATCATACAGGTGCAATCGCCAACCGGATTGGTTCAATTGAAAACTCAGCGCCATGCGCATCGGAGTCTCAATCGCCAATACCAGCGAGGCAATCACCATCGCCGATACGGCGCCTTCTCCAATGCCCAGCATCATTCCCATGAGATGCGCTCTGCGACTGCGCGGGCCTCGGCGACGTCGATGCCAATTCTGCAAAGCCCATGCCAGTACCGCAAACGTACTGTAAATCAACGCGATGGCGCAGATCACGCCCAGCAGGCGGCTGGGAACCACCGGAATCATCAACAGCCTTGCGAACAAAACGGAAATTCCCCGGCCCAGCGGTTCCGCCCAGACGGCAATGGCACCCAGCGACAGCAGCGCCAGCACACTCCGAATCACGCCCGACTTAAACCCCCACCATCCGAACAAACCGCTCAGCAACAACATGCTCCCGATGAACCAATCACCAAGACCAATGACGATTGCTCCGAGCAGCAGGAACGATCCCATCAACAATCGCGCCGCCGCGCGAACCGATGGCGTTATCGATGGTCCACCACCCGCAAAGGAATCGGATACAGAAGGATCACCACTCATCACGTTCTCCTGCCAAGAGAATGACACATCATTCATCGACCTGCCGCGATAACGGATTATCTAATCCTGACCAAAGGATGGTGCGTCTGATAATATCCGATTCAGGACACGGCGGGGGCGGGACTTGGGTTTCACCGGGGTTGAATTTGGGCCAACCACATTCGGGCTTGTTCTTTTCGGGAGGCATCGGTAAGGAGTTCGATTGCCATTTCCAGATGTTTCTGTGCGGCCTCGGGCTGGGACAGGTCGCGCGCATAAACGATTCCCAGCAGCAAGTGCACCTCTCCCAGATCCGCTTGTTGAGGATAGTGCTTGAGGACTTTTTCAAACGCATGAGCCGCCGCAACAAACTTGCGACGAGTGTAATAAGCTTTGCCAATCTCCTTCTGGTGGGTTAACGGTAGAAACTGGTCGGGATCGAGTTGCATGAGTTGATCATACTGATCCAGCACCGCATCGCTCGGCGAAGGCTGGGCGAGGTTTTCCTGTATCTTCGTCCGCAGTTCCACTACGCGATCATCAGACTTCGGTTGATCGGATTCGGGCCGATCATCCCGTCGAATGGGCCGCGCCGTCGGAATCGCATCCAATCCCACGGAATACGACGGTCCGGGCCGCGCTTCAACGAGCGCACGCCGCTGAAACCATCGACGAACCACCGACGGCAGATCAAACGTGTGGCGCGGCATCGCTCCCACCAGAAGCATTCCGAGCGCCGCCGCAAACCCGAAGAAGTGCCCCGCCAGATGCGCGGCAAACGCCACGTGCGACTCGCCGCCCTCCAAACTCGGCGCCAGGACGTTATCCCACAGAACCATCTTAAACACGATCACCCACAAACTCGGCAGCTCGAAGGTCGTGATGATGAAAAAGAAAAACAGAAACAGAATCCGACTACGGGGAAACAAAACAAGAAATGCGGTCGTCACCGCCGCCACCGCACCTGACGCCCCAATCATCGGCAACTGATGCGACAGCGTATAACCCCAACCCGCAAACGCGCCCCCCGCCAGATAAAACATCAGGTACGCCCAGTGACCCATTCGCGCATTGACGCTGTTGCCGAACACCCACAAAAACAACATGTTGCCGAAAACGTGCCAGGCGTCGGCGTGCAGGAATTGATACGTGAAGAACTGCCACCAGACCGGCAATGCACCGTCCAGATTCAGCGCATCTTTGAACTGTTCGCGACCCTCGCGAGAAAAAAAAGCGGCCCCCCCCGCGTACACCAGCACGTTGGCCGCGATGATCCCATAGTTCATCCACGGCGTGCGATGAACGTCCACGTTGGTTCGCAGAGGAATCATCCCGGCTTCTTCCCGCTCGGATTCACTCCCCCGACCACCTGAACATAAGCCATCCGCAATTCGTGCACCGTCGCATCAAATATCTTCTGCTCCTGTTCGTCCAGATTCCCCTTCGTTTTTTGTTTGAGGACGTCCAGCAGATCGATATGATGTTGAGCCAGGGACACGTCCGGAGGGATCACTTTCCCGTCCGGCATCTGCATCCCCCCCAGGCCGATCATCGCCTGCATGGCGAGCATGTTCAGAATCTCCAGGAACTGCGGCGATGGCAGAGGACCGTGAGCGGCTTTCTGTTCCGCCTCCTTCGCCAGTTGCTCTTTTTCCCGCTGGGCCTGAACCTTCCAGTCCGAATCAATGATGATCTTCGGTTCCGAATCCGACATTTTCATACTCCTTCAAAACAACGAACCCACGTATTGTAGTTGGAATTCGCAACGAACTCAATTTTGCCTCATTTGACTTTCCGCACCGAAACCCGGAAAATCCTCGTCCTGCCCCGATAGCACAAAATCATCAACCGAAACCGGAGGTGCACTGTGAGTGAACTACTGACACGCTTTTGTCGCTATGTGAAAGTCGAAACAACCGCCGTGGATGACGCCAAGGATTATCCCAGTTCGCCCGGTCAATGGACGCTGGGAAAGATGCTGGCGGGCGAACTCCGAAAATTGGGCTTGAAAAACGTCGAGGTAACTAACAAGGGAATCGTGTTGGCCACGATTCCTGGAAACACCCCCGCCCCGACGATTGCGTGGCTGGCCCATCTGGACACGTCGCCCGAAGCCAGCGCAAAAAACGTCAAGCCGATTCTTCACGAAAAATACAACGGCAAAGACATCGTATTGCCGGGAGACAAGACAAAGGTCATCCGTGTGGCGGATTCCCCTCGACTCAAGGAGTTGATCGGACGAACGATCATCACCAGCGACGGCACGACGCTGCTCGGCGCCGACGACAAAGCCGGTGTCGCCGTCATCATGACCGCCTGCGATTACCTGATGAAACACCCGGAAATTCCGCACGGCACAATCAAAATCTGTTTCTCCTGCGACGAAGAGGTCGGACACGGCGCGGATCATATCGACGTGAAAAAACTCGCCGCCACGGTGGCCTATACGCTGGATGGCGAAAGCGAGGGCGAAATCGAGGCGGAAACCTTTTCGGCGGATCAAGCCGTCGTCACCGTCACCGGTTATAACATTCACCCTGGTCTGGCCTATGGCAAGATGGTCAATGCCATCCGAATCCTCAGCGAGTTCATCGCTCGCATGCCGCGCAAGACCCTGACTCCGGAAACAACCTGTGACCGTCAGCAGTTTTTGCACCCCTATGTACTCGAAGGAGGAGTCGCCGAAGCGAAAGTCAAGATTCTTCTCCGAAGTTTTGACACCCGTGACCTCGCGAAGCAGGCGGACCTGCTTCGCAAAATCGCCGCTTCACTCAAAACGGAATTCCCGAAAGCCCAAATCGACGTCACCGTCACCGAGCAATATCGAAACATGCGCGACGACATGAAAAAAGAACCTCGCGCCGTCGCACTCGCCGAACGGGCCCACCGAAACATCGGGATCAAACCCGCCATGAAAAGCATCCGGGGAGGGACGGACGGCTCACGTCTGACCGCCATGGGCCTCCCCACGCCGAATCTCTCGACCGGAATGCACAATTTTCATTCGTACCTTGAATATGCCTGTCTTGAGGAAATGGAAACGGCGGTCAAGGTGTTGATCGAACTGGCCCGGCAGTGGAGTCATGAAGAACCGGACCGGAAATCTCAAAACAAAACCAAGCGAACCAAGGCCAGTACCGGGAAGAAAAAATCGAAGGGCAAAAAATAGTCATCCAGCGGGTTTGGCAATGAAGGGCCATTGTCGAACCAGCCACTCAAACAACAAACCCGAAAGCGCCAATCCCAAAAGCATTCCCGCAACCACGTCGCTCAGATAATGGTCTCCGGGAAGCCACCGGGCCAAGAGCACCAACAGTGCAGGGACATAAAATAAACCTTTTGTTTTGGGCGCAATTCGAGTTAGAACATACGCGATCGCCATGGCGGCGGCCACTTCAGCCGATGGTAATCCATAGCCTTTCCCATCGGAACCCTCGATCCGAGCCCACCATCGGGCGAAGGGTCGGTCGAAAGCGAGTTGCGTTTCGGCTTCGTTAGGACGGAAGCGAGCAATTCCCGCCTGTGCGATATTGGCCGTTAGCGCCACGGAAACCACCGTCAACAAACCGGCGTTGACCCATCGCCAATCTCTTGGATAGAACATCACAATGATGAAATAGACGAGCACTCCTCCGTAAAGCGTCCACATCCGGCAGATATCCCAGAACCATTTCGTCTTCTGGTAGTTATCCTGAACGATCAACTCGCTCATATCTCGCGCCGGATTATCGGTCGTGTTGAAATTCCACGATACCGTTTCATAGAACCACCGATCCACACCCAGGAATCCCGCCAGAATCACACCAAACCCGATTCCGTAGAGAATCCATAGTTTGCGACGCGTTTTCTTCGGGTTGTTGTCGTTAGTATTTTCCATGATTCACAGTCTCGAAACCGGAAAAAGAATCGCAGACGGCAATCGCCCAATACTGAATTCGCTGACCCTGTACCAGGTATTCCACTTCGCGGACCACTCGAAGACCGGGCAAGGGAGCATGAACCTCGTGAGTTCCAGCGGTCAGTTCCGGTTTGATCGCACCAATATAGATGCACGGCCTCCCGACAAACGCATCGGGGTCACCGAGCGGATTGGGACGCCAAAGATCATATTGGCACAACCGATTCCCCATCGCCGACTGGGCACAATACACCGTTGGATTTTCCGGGCAGTAGAACGCGATTTCACTGGCGTCCATATAATAGTCGCTGAGGATGAACGGATCCCGACCGAGTGATCGTTGCTCCTGCAAAACCTCCCTCACCGCTTTTCCCAGCTCCGACCAGCCGCGCAACCGTGCCGACGGATCGTATTTCGCTGCCGGCGTCATTTCCCACGGCGGTGCATTCCTCGCCAACCGCGCAAAAATCGGCATCAACCACGACGTATGGTACATGAACAGAATCATCGTTAGTCCAACAACCACGCCGCCCATAACCAGTCGTCTGGAGCAATTCTGCAGAACCCATACGAGAAACACGCTTCCAGAAACCAATGCAGCGACCGGCCAGTTGGGTTGAATTTTGGTGATCGGACTGAACAACAAAAACACTACCCATGGCGCAAGCATTGTGAAAACCAGAAATTTTATGGCTGGCGACTTGCGATACTGGTTCCGAAACGCAATCGCACCCCAGATCATCACCACCAGCCAAACCGGATTAACGACGCTCTGACCAAGGATGTAATTCAAAATTCCCGCCGCATCGAACAAAACTCGGTCAGACACTCCTGCCTGACCGGCTACATGGCGAAAACTGACCCAGCCGTGCAACGCATTCCAGATAATAATCGGAGCCAATCCCCCCACCAAACCAATCACCATCGTCCAGTACGGACCCGACCGCTTAATCCACTTGCAGACCGTTGGTTCCAATAGAATATACAACCCCACGGCGGGAAAGATCAGCACCATCGTATATTTGGCAAGAATTCCCAGCGCGATCACCACACCGCCAAGTGCCCACCACAACGACCGATCACGGGCAAGCGCACGTTCCACACACACCAGCGCCCACGCCCAGCAACACAACAGCGGAGCGTCGATCGTCATCAAATTGGCGCCCGCAAACAGAATCGGCATCGAAAATGACAGCAACACGGCATACAGCGCCAATCGCCCACGACCCAGCAGGTTGCGGGCAAGCGTGAATATCCCGAATCCGGTCAGCAACGATAGTAAAATCGCCGGCATCCGAACCGCCAACATCTCGGATCCGGCCACCCGTATCGACCACTCGGCCAAGAGCGATCGCCCGGCAGCGATGAGGTACGCCACCAGCGGCCCTTTGCTGTAATAGCTCCAATCCAGTCGCCGCGACCATTCCCAGTAATGAGCTTCGTCACCGCTCAGATCAAACGGGCAACCATGAATCAGATACCACAGATGAAATGTCCCCTTGGTGAGGAGAACCACCAGACAAGTCGCCAGCCAGAACTTCTCGGCGCCTCCAGTGCGTTGAGGTTCCAATGAGGAATCTTCACCCATCACGGAGTACCCCTGATGTTGGGTTGAATGGGCTGGGTATGTTCTCGTGGGATTTTGAGTTCGTCACGGATGACGTTGATTCGGTTGGCGATCATTTTTCCGCCCCACAAAATCTCGCCTTCGATTTTGACGTAGTCCCCGTTTTTCAGGTCTTCGAAACGGGCGGTTCCTCCGTCAGCCAGTATTTGGCATTCGGGAGCGATCGAACCAGCCAATATGATTTTCTTACCATTGCTGATGGTCACCTCGATTGAAGCCGTTCGGGCTTGAACATCAATGGCATGGATCGTACCGCTGACTTTTCCCGGACGGACGGTCAGTCGTTTGTACGCCTGGGACACGACCAGTCCCCCCACAATGACAATACCCAATATCCCGACGACCCATCGAATTCGCGTCCGGGGTTCGGGAGGATTCTCGTTTGACGGCAGGTTGTTCTGCATGGCCGACTCCTCTTGTGTGTTTCATGTAGAACGCATTGTACTGGAGGGCATGAAATCCGTCACGGTTGAATTTTGGAATCGAAGGACTAGGATACACCAGTGAAATGATGAAACGTTTTCTCGTCGCCATTCCGGTTTTCAATGAACGGGCTTACGTGGTCTCCATAGTCGAGGAAGTTCGGAGCCACTGGCCCGATGTTCTTGTCGTGGACGACGGCTCAACCGATGGAACCACCGAATGCATTCGCCGCCTGCCGGGAATCCATCGCCGTTTTCATTCCACGAACCGTGGATACGGTCAGGCGGTGATTACCGCATTCGAATTCGCCGTCGCCCACGATTATGACTGGCTGATCACGCTCGACTGCGATGACCAACACGAACCGGCGTTGATTCCACGATTCATTCAGGCGGCGATGCAGAACGACGCCGACGTCATCAGCGGTTCGCGGTACCTCATCCCCCCCACCGATCCACAGACGGCGCCGCCCGACCGACGACGAATCAATCGAGTCATAACCACTTTGCTGAACCGCCGGCTGGGACTGGAATTGACCGATGCCTTTTGCGGATTCAAAGCCTATCGGGTCGATCGCCTGCGCGGCCTGGCCCTGGACGTTCCCGGTTATGCCATGCCGATTCAATTCTGGGTCCAGGCAGTCCGGCATGAATTGCGAATTCGCGAACTGCCGGTGCCCTTGATATATACGAATTCCAATCGACGCTTCGGCGGCGGGCTGGACGATCCCGACGTGCGTCTGGCTTACTATCTTGATGTGCTGATCGCGGAACTGCTCAAAACGAAGATGTTCGAATCTCACAAAGAAGAGGACCGCACCGGATTACTCACATGCCCGTGACCTTCGACGCCACTTCGTTGAAAATCCCCAACGCTCACGGAGCACGCCTCATTCTGCCCCCCTACCGTCAATGGCCTGCCCTGCTCTCTGAAAACTGCAGTCGCGCAAAACCACACGGTTTCACGATTGCCGGGATTCCCGTTGTAGAATATCGAGACATGGTTCGTGCTTCTTGTGGAGCATCTCCGAACCAACCCATCGTAGCAACCGGTCATCAACCGGATTTTATTCATTGCGGCGTTTGGGCCAAATCCGTCATGGCCCAGCGACTGGTTCGCGATACATCCGCTCAAGGCATCCAATTCTGGATCGACTACGATCAAATCAAACAATCACATCTGACTGTTCCGCACGTTGTCGGCGATCATGTCGAAAGCGCCGATATTCCGTGGGTGAGCATTCCATCGCCGGAGCAGTACGATCAGGCCCCCGTCTTGTCCAGCCCTGCACTGCAAAACCGTATGACGCAGTTCCAGACACTTTATTCACAATTCGATCAATCCCTTCTCCCCAAGTGGTTCGACGGTTTGCAGGCACGAACAGGATGTACCAACTGGGTCGAGCAACACACTGGCGCCATGAACGAGGTCAATCGCGGATTCGGAATCACCCTCGACCAGCAAATGGCCGGCCGACAGGATTATGCTTTGTTCTTCACCCACTTGATGCAGGACGCCCCTCGGTTCGCCGACATCTACAATTCGGCACTGGACTCCTATCGCCGACGCTACGAAATCCACAGCCACGAACATCCAATCCCGGACCTCCAGATTACTCCCGAACGTATCGAACTCCCAATCTGGATTGTCGATGGTCTTTCTCGCCGACATCGACTCTTCGTCACACCGGACAATCATCGTCTCGAAATATGGGCCGACGACATACGAGTCGGTGCGATGAACCTCCGTGCGATTCAATCTCTCCGGCAGGCTTCGACCGAATTGAATTCAGTGCTCGCACCGTACATACTGCGACCGCGAGCCGTCACCTTCACTTTGTGGACCCGGATGTTTTTGTGTGACTTTTTCATCCATGGAATCGGCGGTGCCCAATACGATCAAATCACCGACGACATCATTCGCCGATACTTCGGCGTCGAACCGCCCGCTTATGCCTGCGCCAGCGCCTCATGGTGGTTGAATTTGCCTCGTTTTGAAGTCACTGGCGATGACAAGTCGCAACTCGAGCAGGAACTCCGAACCCTCGAACATCATCCGGAAGAAGCAATTCAGGACACCGATCCGAATTTCGCACTCGTCCAGCGGAAACAAACCCTTATCGTCGAATCCCATCGCCTTCACGAACAATCCCCCGACGATCATGCTCGTCGGTCGGAAGTCTTCGCAGAAATCCACCAGATCAACCAGCAACTTTCACAATTGATTGCTGACCAGCGGCAGGATTGCTCACGTCGATTGATTGAATTGGAGCGACGCCTGGCGAGCAACCGCCTCGCCAACTCACGCGAATACTTCTTTTGCCTGTTCCCGCCCGATTCGCTCCACGAACTCCAATCCGACCTTCATTCATCCTAAATGCACAGAGGCACAATGAAATGCGATTCGTCCCCCGCTCTTACCCCCCTCTCTCTCAGGGAGGAGCTGGGAGAGGGTCTTGCCCTGCTTAGGGTCTCCGCTTCGGGTTACCCAACCACCCTTGAAATAAGTGCAAAATGTTCCCAAAGCGCCGGACTTTTCTAATACCAATTGCTGTGGTAATCTTTCGTCTTTCATGGGCTTCCTCACGGCGACAAGCGCGGCGCCGTGAGAATAATTTGTTGCATCCGTCATCTCCTCTACGAAAGAACACGAAAGGATCCGTTATGGCCAATTCGCCTCAAGTCATGGACAAACTTCCCGAAAATGCTTACCGCGAACTCAAACCCGGTGAAGTCTATGTCCCCATGGTGCCCCCAAACATCACTGTCCCAGAAATCACGCTACGATCATTCATCATTGGTATTATCATGAATGTCTTTTTCTCTGTAATAGCGACATTCGTAGCCCTCAAAGCCGGACAAGGGATTGAAACTGCCATTCCGATCTCGATTCTCACCGTGGGATTGTCCAGCATTCTCTTCAAAATGGGGTTGCGCCGCAGTTCAATCATCGAGAACGTCAACGTTCTGGCAATCAGCACTACATCGGGAATCGTTGCGGGCGGAACCTGCTTCACTATGCCGGCGATTTATATTTTGGGTTTGAATAAGACATTGAATATGGGGCCTTGGGAAGTGTTCACCTTGATCTTTCTGGTTCCCTTTCTGGGCGCCATTCTGGGCATTCTGTTTTTGATTCCATTTCGTCGCTACTTTGTCAGGGACATGCACGGAAAACTGCCCTTTCCGGAAGGAACCGCCACAAATGAAATATTGGCAGCCGGAGCCTCCACGAGCAGCAAACAAGCTCTGATATTATTGGGCTCCTTTGTGCTTGCCGTGGTATACAATTTTGCCTCCGGAGCATTGAAATTATTTACGGGAGCATTCACGACCGGAATGTTAGCCGTGCAGGATCGTACCGAGGAAGTGTTGGCGATTCCCAATTCAGTATTCGAAACGCTCACGCAAAAAGTCAAGGCGGTATTCATGATGGGTACCGGGGCCTACTACCTGGGCCTGGGATTTATACTGGGATTACGATACGCCGCCATCATCTGTGCAGGTTCCTTCCTGTCCTGCTTTGTCATTGTGCCTCTGATGTCTCCGCTGGGATTGGAGCAGTTAAAAGCCCTCAATCCTACCATTTCCAGTCTGGCTCCTGAAGCGATTTGGAAGGCCATTCCTCGCAGTATCGGCATCGGTGGTATTTTTGCCGCCGGCTTGATCTCGATCATCAGCATGAGCAAAGTGATTGTCACCGCTTTGCGACAAGCGTTGGGTGGACTATTCAAATCCCAGGGTGGAAGCAAACTGGCTGAACGCACCGATCAGGACATGAATTATGGATCGATCCTGATCATTGGTGTCCTGACTACTCTGGCGTTGGCCCTATATTTTCGATTCGCTGTTCTGACGAGTTTACCCAATGCAACTTACCTGACGATCGTGTCTGTATTGCTTGCATTAGTGATTGCCTTTCTCTTTACCACCGTTTCCGCCTGGGCGATCGCCATGATTTCCACCACTCCGATCTCGGGCATGACAGCTACCACCATCATCATCACGGCTGTAATTCTCTTAACAGCGGGTCTCGAAAAAGGAGCGACCGGAAAATTGGTCGTGTTATTGGTTGGCAGTGTGGTTTGCACGGCTTTATCCATGGCGGGAACTCTCGTGACTGAATTTAAGCTGAGTTATTGGTTGGGAGCCACACCCAGAAGAATTCAATGGAGCGCCCTGATCGCCTCTGTTTTAGCTTCGGTCATCGTGGCGGGAACCATCATTTTCCTTGCTTCGAGTAAGGGATATGTCAAAGGTCCGGATTTTCCCGATGCGCTCTCCGCACCCCAGGCAACGACCATCGCCAGCGCCATCGACGCTTTTCTGGATAAGGAAGGTGCCGTGCCATGGCTTCTGTATGGAACTGGAGCGGTGATCGCCATTATCCTGAAGATGCTGAACATCAGTCCGCTCGCCTTTGCGCTGGGCATGTATCTCCCACTGGATATCAACACTCCGATACTGGTGGGTGCCTTCATTGCGCATCTCATTGGAAAAAGCACAAAGGATAGCCAGCTTGCACGGGCGCGCAGCAGTAAAGGGATCCTGGTAGCCTCTGGATTGATTGCCGGTGGAGCGATTATCGACGTCACTTGGGCGGTTGTTTCGGAGATGAAACCGGATTGGGCGGCAGGTTTGAACATGGGACAGAGGATCGTCGCTTCGGGCACAGATCCCATCGCCTGGGCCCAAGCCAACAATTGGTTCGGATTAACCGCATTTCTGCTGCTATGCTTGTATGTCTATTGGGATTGCTGTCGGGCAAAGGTAGAAGAGGGAGCACCCGAAATCCGAATGTAATTCGGGACGAGTCACTGACTCCTACTCTGGTAAAAGATTGAACCAAGACCCCAGGCTTCAGCTTCGCGTTTCCAAGCAGATTTCCGCGTTGATACCTGAAACTGGAGGCAGGAGCGAAACCGAGGAAAGCGACCAATGTCAATAGATCTGAAATGCCATGACGGCAGGTTTTCTCCTGCAATTCGATTCATTCTGTTCGGCTTGCTGAGCAGTGGTTTGCTCCAGATGAGTTGCGGCGGGGGCATGTGCTCCGAACCGCTGGTTCAGGGAGACATGGCGATCACCGAAAGCATGTTATCCACCGTTTGGACCAATCCAGCCAATTCCCAAATCACGCTCGTCGTCACCGACGGCCCATACCGCATTTCCGACGCCAGCATCGAACTGCTGAAAACCGTTCTGACCGAACAAGCCGGCTTGAGCGTCAACGTCGTGGACGGCGTCGAAACGGGATTCTCCACGGAGCAACTCGTCTCCTCCGAGGTCGCCCTAAAAGGATACGACATCGCGCAGGACTATCCCCGACCTACCATGGTCGTTCTCCTGGTCGATCAAATGGAGGAGGGCACCTATGCCGCAAGCAACTATTGCAATCAGGGAAATGCCGGGCTGTGGGATCCCGACCCTGCTTTGTCGGTCATCGTTATGCAGCGCCGGATAATCCTGCAAAACCCGTTCGCCGATCAGGTCGAAGGCATGATCCTCGTGCACGAAACCGGCCATTTTCTCGAAGTACCCGCCCGCGACAATCACACGACGCTCACCGAGCCATACGGCCGGCACTGCACGTACGGCCACTGCGCCATGTACGACGGCGGAGTCAATTCATGCTCGGTCATGAATAATCTCGGCGGCATCCCAACAAGATACTGTGACGCCTGCGCCGAAGAACTCAATGCCATGAAGCAAATCCGCGAGCAAGGCTCAATCGGTGGAAATACCAATGGAAATACGAACTCGAATTCCGGTGAAAACTGCACCGAGTTGTTGAATGAAGTTTCTACTGCCGCCGCAGCCTTAAATGCGGACCTCAGTAACGTGGATTTGATCTGTACCTACAATCATTCCATGGAACAAGCCTTTAACAGCGGCTGTTTTTCAGAAAATGACATCCTCTCAGCCGGATACCAATCCGTTCAGGAATTCCAAAACACCCTGACCGCCGTCGATACCCTCTACGGCTGCTGAAAACCTATCCCAATACCTCCATCCCTCCCAGAGAGGGGGATAGGGTTCAAAACCCCCCTCCCTTCCAGGGAGGGGTTAGGGGAGGGTTTTTCTCCTTTGACGCTCTTCTCCGAGACGCAATTCTGCCTGTGCATCATCGCACGCGCGCAGGCGTCATCCAAACAGACCTCCGTGGATCCTTGTCCCCGCCTGAGCGAAGACGAATCCTCTACCCCAAGCAGCGTATATTGCAAGTATGGCAGACTTTTCAATCGCCCCAATCTCCTCTGTTATTCCATTACGAACTCGACCTACTTTGCAAATTCCCTGCTTTGTGATATAGGGATTATCACATAGGGTCTATTATAGTTATCGTGGAGTAAATAAGCTGGATCATAAGCAAGTGGTTGTCCCAGTTCTTTAAAGGCGGACAGGGAGTTTGACGGTAAACTCACGAAACTTTTTCGCGAAAGGGATGAGGGAATTTCAGCATGACAGCACGGACCAACCCACTGCAGCAGCCCATCCGAGCGTTGTTCCAACGTCTCAACCTCATTAACGGTCTCCTTTTCTTTCTGGAAGCACGGTCTACCGACGTTCGTAATCTCGTGACCCAGTCGCTTAAGAATAATCGTGAACGCCTGCCGACCGTGTTCACGAGTTGCTCGCTGTCAGTTCTTGACCTGAGCGCCGTCAAATACGCACCGTGTGCGTCGGGCGGCTTCATGGCCAAAGACCAGTCGTATATTGATGCGATTGACGAAATAGTCAGGCGGAACTCGGCCGCCACGGTGTCGCAGGCTTATGAGGCATTCGAAACATATCTTAAGGACCAGTTGGCCAATTTCTACTTCGCCCATCCAGCGGATGCTGACTCCAAGAAACTGAGCGACTTCGGAGCCGACAAGAAAGCAGTCGGCCTCGACTCGACCCAGTTGAGCTACTGGCGGGCGTACGTTACGTATGCCTGTCACGGCTCCATCAACAACGATAAGTACTTCCGCCTCATACGAAAGCTGGCGCCGGACTTCGCCACTGCCGAGAAGTCGAACGTGCGGGAAATCGAGCTTACGGAATGGTACGCCGCGGCATCGGAAGTTCGACACGCGGTTACGCATGCGGACTTCACGATCAAGCCCGCACGCATCGACGGATGGAACAGTGATCGCCGCCGCAATCTGTTTGCCTGGTTCTCTGTGGAACCGAAAGTCCCATTGGTTGGCAATCGGCTGCGAATCGACCGCAAATGCGCCGAACGCGCTCTGTCGATATTCGGCGACTACGCCTTTCAGGTGTTCAAGCACCTTTCGCTTGCGAAGAGGTACAAATGGGACCTCTTCAACGAGCAAATCTGAGGAAGCGAACATCCATGACCGACATCGTCCAAGAACTCTGGGGGGTTCTGCTATGCATTGTCTCATAGTGGCTGTATAGCAGCATGAGAGGAAAAGCATGGAATCGTTTCATAATTTAATGCAGCTATTGGAACATACTGCCGAATCTGTGGTTTTGAAACAAGGTATCGATATGACGATTCCATCTGTTTTAGGCCCACTGAGCGACAGACTTCCAATCTTGAAAAGAATTCCTGCCTTGAGAATTCGGAATATTGAGAAATTGGTTCAACATGTTGAAAAACGACTCAATTTGGTTGAATTGGATTTTAAGAAAATCGAGACCGATGAATACGGCTATTATGCATATCGAATTCTTGAAAAGGGTCTTCGAGAGCATCGCGACATCAAGATTCGGATGCTTGCCTCTGTATTGGTTCATACAGCTTCAAAAGACTGTAACGATGACTTTGACACACAACTTGAATTGCTTGAATTTGTTGACTGGATGGAGCTGTGGCACGTGAACATATTGTCGTATCTACGAGATAATCACTGCGACAATTTGCCAGATGGGAATATCAAAACGATGGTTAAGGCCACTTTCGACGAACTCATTAAAAATGCCTCTCAACTTCCACGAGGTCGTGAAAATCCTTGGATGAAGAACGCCTTATTAGGATTAAACGACCGGAATTTAATACGAATAATCGGAGGCGGCGGTGTGTACATTAAGTCGTCCGGAGAAAGGAAAGGTTATCAGGAGTACATTACAGACCGCGGGACGATGATGGAACGCGCAGAAATCGGTCTCACACAGTTAGGTATTGATCTTTTGCAATACATCCGACATGCTTCTGACGATCTGACGTAATCGGGGACCGTCAATTTGGATTATGCCTATTCCGCTCCACTATAACCTATAACAGACTCAATATCGCAATCCTATATCGCAGAATAGCGCGAATTGCAAAAAACGGCGGATGTTTCAACAGCCTGACTTTGCTTCCGAATTCCCAGTGGAATGATCACCTTCATTAAATAGGCACTTCTGTTGACCCTTGCGGGCGATTCTCTTAGCATGTCCGGTTTCAAACGAGGGCGAAATCATGATCGGCATCCGGCACGAAGACAAAAGCAAATGGGAAGCCCGAATTCCGCTGGTTCCCGGCGATATCGGCAGACTGATTCGAGACCACGGCATTCGGTTTCAGGTGCAAACTTCCCCCACGCGGACTTTCAAAGATGACGAATTCCGACAAGTCGGCGCCGAAGTCGTCCCGAACCTCAAGGACTGCCCGATCATCCTGGGCGTCAAAGAAATCCCACCCGACTGGTTCGAACCCAAAAAAGCTTACCTGTTTTTCTCACACACCATCAAAGGTCAAAAGCACAACCGGCCCATGCTCCAGCGGATTTTGGAACTGGGATGCACACTCATCGATTATGAAAAAATCACAGATTCGCAGGGTCGGCGGCTGGTATTTTTCGGTCAATATGCCGGTCTGGCGGGAATGATTGACGCGCTGTGGGCGATGGGACAGCGGCTGCAATATGAAGGCATCCCCAACCCCTTCACGGGGATCCGGCGAGCGTTCGAATACTCCAACCTCGAACACGCCAAAACGGAAATCGCAAAAATCGGCCAAGCCATTCGTGACCATGGACTTCCGAAGGCCATTGCCCCGTTTGTAGTAGGATTCGCGGGATACGGCAATGTATCTCAAGGCGCCCAAGAGATTTACGATCTACTCCCGACCGTCGAGATCAAGCCAAGCGAACTCAACGAAATCACTCCCGATTTGCACCACTGCTACAAAGTTGTTTTCAAAGAAGAGGATATGGTGGAGCGAATCGACGGGAATACGTTCCATTTGCAGCATTATTATCGTTTTCCGGAGTACTATCGCTCCAAGTTTTTCGGCTATCTTCCGCACCTAAGTATGCTTGTTAACTGCATTTACTGGGATGCGAAGTATCCCCGGCTGGTTACTTGTGAACAGTTGGCGGATCTCTACGGCGGGCCCAAGCCGCGTTTGCGGGTGATTGGGGATATATCGTGCGACATTGAGGGATCAATCGAGTGCACGGTCCAAGCCACGGAACCCGGTGAGCCGGCTTATGTTTATGATCCGGCCACCCGTCAGGTTCACATGGGAATCGAAGGAACTGGTCCGGTGGTTTTGGCGGTGGACATCCTGCCGTGTGAGTTGCCGGTGGACGCCTCGAACCATTTTAGTCGATCGTTAAGCCCGTTCATCCCCGCACTGGATCGGGTCGATTTTTCCAAGCCTTTGACTGGCTGTGGTCTTCCACCGGAACTGCAACGTGCTACAATCGTGTTTCAGGGTAAGTTGACGGAACCTTACCAGTACATGAAATCTTTTACCCACTGAGCATGCATCACGAAAGCGGCTGATGCCCCATCGGCCGATGAGTCAATAGAGGAATCAGCCGGTCGGGGCCTCGGCTGCGACATCATAACTTCATACAGGAGAATTTGACGATGAAAAAAGCGCTGGTGCTTGGCGCCGGGTTGGTCTCGCGTCCTTTGGTCCAATACTTGCTGAATCAACCGAATTATCAGGTGACGGTGGCAACACGCACCGTGGACAAGGCTCATGCATTAATCGCGGGTCGTCCGAACGGAAAAGCCACCCCCCTGCTGGCTGACGATACCGCCAAACTGGAATCGCTGGTCAAAGACCACGATCTGGCGATCAGTTTGTTACCGGCACCGCTGCACCCCGTCGTGGCACAGATGTGCGTCAAGCATCGCAAGCACATGGTGACGACGTCCTACGTCAGTCCCAAGATGCGAGAACTCGACAAACCCGCGCGCGATGCCGGTGTCATGCTGCTCAACGAAATCGGAGTTGATCCGGGCATCGACCACATGTCGGCGATGCGGATCATCCATGATGTGAAGCGGCGTGGCGGAAAAGTCGTCAGTTTCAAATCTTATTGCGGCGGACTTCCGGCCCCCGAAGCCAACGACAATCCGTGGGGTTACAAGTTTTCGTGGAGCCCCCGCGCCGTCTGCACGGCGGGAAAAAACAACGCCAAATTCCGAGAAAACGGAAAACTCGTTGATGTTCCGGGTCCCTTGTTGTTCACGCGGTTTCATCCCATTCACATTGAGGACATGCCCGAACTGGAATCTTATCCGAATCGGGATTCGCTGAGCTACATCGAAGTTTACGACCTCGAAGGGATCGATACGATGTTTCGAGGAACGCTCCGCTACCCCGGATGGTGTGTGTGTATGAAGAAGATCGTTGATCTAGGGCTTCTGGATGAATCTCCAGTGACGTATCCACTCGGAACGACTTTTGCGAAGTGGACAGCCGGGTTTATCAAATCCAGCAAGACCACGGAACTGCGTCATCAGGTGGCTTTGCATCTGGGCCTTCAGGAATCGTCGAATGTACTCGATCGGCTTGAATGGCTGGGATTGTTCTCTGATCAACCGATACCCATCGTTGGGCAACAAACGACGTCGCTCGACGTTTTGGCCAAGCAGATGGAAGTCAAGATGTCCTACAAACCCGGTGAGCGAGACATGATCATCATGATGCATCAATTTGAAGCTCATTTTCCGGGTGACAAAATCGAACGAATCGTCTCGTCGATGGTCGATTTTGGTGAGCCGAAGGGGGATTCTTCGATGGCCCGAACCGTCAGTCTCCCTGCCGCCATCGGCGCCCGGATGATTCTCGACGGACAGATCAAGGAGATCGGCGTACACATTCCGGTCACACCGGAAATCTATAATCCGGTTCTCGATGAACTGGCCAAAATGAAGATTCAGTGCAAGGAGAGAACGCTCCCCCAATAGAATTTCCCGATTATGGTTCCACCCGCTGTAAGGTATCGAGCGCGCCGCCCTTCGGGCGTGCCGCTAAACAGGAATCGTCGTTAGTCGTTCGTCATTAGTTCTCAGTCTTGACTCCTGCTTGCTCCTTTACCGTCACGGCCAAGAATCGCGTGAAGCAAAGGAAGACCCTCTCCCCAACCCCTCCCCGGGAGGGGGAAGAGTTCATTGCACACCCATTGCAGATTACACGTCCCTGACGATCGTGTCTTTGGCGAACCCGTGAGTTCGAGGGCAGATTGTTGGTATCCATGCCACCGACCTGCCCAGGAGAACCTGCGGTTCCCCTGTGACCCCTCCGCCTTCGGTCATCCAGACCTGCAGGGTTGCGGTTCGGTGAAAACGCTGTGCTTTCTACAGGGCAACCCCAAGATGTATTTTGAAACAGTGTTCCGATTGGTGTATATTGCGGAACTATGACCTCACCGAAGAACGGCGAATCGTCTGTTCAGAACCCCGCCGGCCCGAGCCGGTGGCGTCCTATTCTGGATGAACCCATGCGCAGCCGGGTTCTGCAGGTCGTCCGGGAAATCGCCGATGCCCTCAAACCTCTCCAAGCGTCGAAAGAATCGGATTCAACAGAACACCCCGAACACCCTGCGAAGGATGTCTCTCTTGCCAATGGCGCTGCCGGTTTGGCGCTGTTTTTTTATTTCCTTCATCAGTCATTTCCGAACGAAGGACATGATGAATTGGCGATGAACTTCCTCAACCAGTCCATCCGCGCCCTCGAAGAAATCCCAATGCGCCAAGACCTCTATGGTGGATTTACAGGTGTGGCCTGGTCCGTTGAACATCTGCGCAACCGGCTACTCGCCGCCGACTCTTCGGAAGATCCGAATGAAGCCATCGAACAATCCTTGATGACCTACATCCAACATTCCACTGAAGTGGAATCCTACGATTTGATCGGTGGACTGGTGGGGCTGGGGGTGTTCGGCCTGGCTCGTTTTCCACGTCCCAGCGCCGTTGAGCTCCTTGGGGCCGTCGTCACCCGATTATTGGATCTTGTGGAGCGACAGGGCGAGTTATACACATGGTACACCCCGCCCGATCTGCTCCCCGACCATCAGAGGAAAGTCGCACCGAAAGGTTACTACAATCTCGGCTTGGCCCACGGTGTTCCGGGAGTCATCGGTTTTCTTGGGCAGTGTCAAGCTCTCGACATCCTGCCCGATCGCATCCGCCCGGTCCTCCAAGGGGGCGTGAAGTGGTTGCTGGAAAAGAAAATCAAGGATCAGGACGCTTGTTTCGCGTCGTGGTTGACCCGCGACGGCAACCCCAATGAAAACCAGGAACCCACTCGTTCGGCGTGGTGCTATGGTGATCCCGGTGTGGCTGCCGCTTTGCTGGTTGCTGCCCAAAGTCTCGGCCAAAAAGCATGGAAGAAAGAAGCCCTCTCTCTTGCGCGTCTGGCGGCTCAACGATCACTTCCTCGTGTTCATGTTTTCGACATGGGTCTGTGCCACGGCACCGCCGGTCTCGCTCTTTTTTTCAACCGGATGTACCAGCAAACAGGCGAATCTTCGCTCAAGACGGCTGCCCAGTCCTGGGTCGAACGCACGTTGGCCATGCGCCGAACCGGTGAAGATTTTGCGGGATTCCCCATGTGGACCCTTTCCGAATCGCAGGAAGGTCACTGGGCTCCAGAACCTGGAATTTTGACCGGTGCGGCGGGTGTCGGTTTGGCATTGCTCGCCGCCGCCACGCCCATCGAACCCACGTGGGATCAGTTCATGATGCTGTCGCCGGTTTCTGAAATTACGCGACAGAAAACATCTTCGGCTCCCCGGCGCGATCAATCTCCGCAGAAAGACCAACCCTTCATCCACAGCGGTTTTTTCGGAATGCGAACTCCGTTGCTCCCACTGGTCGAAATGATGAACTGGAGCGACGGCCTGTCGCTTCCCCAAGCCAACCTCGAAGATTCCACCTCACTCGATGCGGCGATTGCTTCGGATCGGGTCGTACTCCGCCGTCGGCTTCAAGACTGGCTTGGGAAACCGGAAGTCAAAGACGCCATTTACGTGGCCTCCCCCAGCCTTACCAAAAGTCTCGATTTCTGGATCAAGGAGCCTGACAGCGAACGCGGTTTGAAGGTGGAGCGATCGCTGGTGCGGTATTTTCTGCGTATGACGGCGCGGCCCACACCCTTCGGTCTCTTCGCCGGATGTTCCGTCGGAACCATCGGTGAAACCACCCAACTGAAATTGGAACCCCGCGCGCACTACCGGCGTCACACCCGACTCGATATGGATTACCTGTGCGCCTTGACGGACCGCCTGGGCCGGGAATCCTCCTCGAAAAGAAGACTGGCGTATTATCCCAATTCTAGTTTGTACCTGGCGGCATCCCGGTGGCGGTATGTTGAAACCCGGATGAAAGACCAGCAGCGATCGCATCATCTCGTCGCCGTGGAACAGACGCCTTATCTGGACGCGACAATCGAGCGAGCAAAAAACGGGACGTCCTGGGATGATCTGGCACGTGCCCTGATTGCGGACGATCCTGAGATCACGCTGCCTGAAGCTGAATCTTTCATTGAGGCGCTGATCGATAATCAAGTTCTACTTTCGGAATTAACCCCACGAGTCACGGGGCCTGAACCGATTCACGATCTGGTCGATCAGCTGAAGCAGATTCCCGAAATGAATTCGGCGGCGGATGGACTTGACCGGGCCCGATCCGAACTGGAATCGATCGACGCGACGGGTCTAGGAATTCCTCCCGAACGCTACGAACAACTCGCCAAGCAACTTGAGCCCCTTTCCACGCCGATCGACCCGTCCCGGTTTTTGCAGGTGGACATGGTCAAGCCCGCATCCGGCGCCACGCTTGGAGAAAACGTTCTTCAAGAAATCACGCAGGGCGTGGAATTGCTTTACAATCTCCTGGCTGCCGGCCAACGCCAAAACAATATGGCGGGCTTCATACAGGAATTCACTCGTCGATACGAGGACCGCGAAGTCCCGCTGACGGAAGCGCTCGACGAAGAAGTCGGAATCGGATTCGAGCGTTCGGGCGTACCCGGAGCCGAAGCGTCCCCTCTGCTGGAAAATCTAATTTTCCCACCGGGCCGTGATGAAAATCAAACCTTGTGGCGGCCCATGGATGCTTTTCTCCTTCGCAAACTGGACGAACTCCGTCCGCCTGATGCAATGGAACTGAAACTGGATCGGGTGGAATTGAACTCGTTCAAACCCACGGACGCATTTCCTCTGCCCGATGCCTTCTTTGCCACGGTGACGCTTTGCGCCAAATCAGCCGAAGCGATCAACAATGGAGATTGCCGGATACTGATGGATTTTTCCGGTGGGCCATCCGGTGCGTTTTTGCTCGGACGTTTCTGCCATGCCGATCCTGCGTTGCATCAGTTCGTCATGCAACATCTTCGCGCCGAAGAAGCCCTGCAACCGGACGCCGTTCTCGCCGAAATCGTCCATCTTCCCGAAGGGCGCATTGGGAATATCTTGGCGCGACCGGTCCTGCGCGACTACGAAATTGCATTTCTGGGCCATTCGGGCGCTCCGCGAGAACGGCAGATTCCGATCACAGACCTTTGGGTGTCGGTCGTCAGCAATCGCGTCGTGCTGCGATCACGAGCCATCGGGCGTGAAGTCGTCCCACGATTGACCAGCGCACATAATACCTCTCATCCTCGTAATCTGGGCGTGTACAAGTTCCTCTGCAGCCTCCAGCGGCAGAATTTGATCGCAGGTTTAAGTTTCAACTGGGGCGTGCTGGACAGCAGGCTTTTCCTCCCCCGCGTCACAGTGGACCGTTTGGTGCTCGCGCGGGCCCGCTGGCGCGTCACCCAGCAGGAAATCCGGCGCCTCAGCGAAAAACCCGGTTCGGCGGGTATGCAAGTCATTCAACGCTGGAAGACCGAACGGCGCATTCCCCGATGGGTCATGCTCGCCGACGGTGACAACGAACTTCCAATCGACTGGGACAATGTTTTGAGTATCGAGGCGTTTCTTTCGACCGTCAAAAACCGTTCGGAAATCCTCCTGCTAGAAATGTATCCCGGCCCCGACGAATTGTGCGCGGAAGGGCCGGAAGGACTTTTCACGCATGAAATCGTTGTTCCTTTCCTGCGCCGACGAGATCCGGTGAAGGAAAGGATACCGGCTCCTCGGCTTCACGAACCCGGTGTTTCACGGCGATTTCCACCCGGTTCCGAATGGCTTTATGCCAAACTCTATACCGGAACCTCGACCGCTGATCAGATTATTCGGGAAGTTCTCGGCCCACTGACTCAACGTATCATCCCGAACGGTTTCGCAGACCGGTGGTTTTTCATCCGGTATTCCGACCCGGACTGGCATCTGCGACTGCGAGTACACGGGCAACCCGAGACGCTCCGAAACGGGGTCTTGCCCATTTTGGAACAACTCACGCAAGCCGAGATCAAACAGGGCACGCTGTGGCGGATTCAGTTCGACACCTACGAACGGGAATGGGAACGGTACGGCGGAGACATCGGCATTGAAATCAGTGAGCGGATATTCTGCGTGGACAGTCAGGCGTGTCTGGACATCGTTCAACTGCTTTCAGGAGATGAAGGCGCCGATGCACGCTGGCGCCTCACGCTGCTCGGTATGAACCGGTTGTTCGATGATCTCGGTTTTGACCTGAAAACCAAATCGGAAGTCATGCATTCCATTCGTGATAACTTTATCCGCGAATTCCGCGCCGACGCCGCATACTTCAAACAACAACTGAGCGACAGATTCCGAAAGTACCGCAAGGAACTGGAACAATTGCTTGACCCCCACATCGAGGAATCTCATTCGCTTTGGCCGGGCGTCGTCGTGTTGCGAGAACGATCCGAACGTCTCAAACTGATTATCGCCGACCTGCAGAATGCCGAACGCTCCGCCGTGCTAACAGTCCCGATGGCACGTTTGGCGCCCAGCTATCTGCACATGTTTGCCAACCGACTCCTCCGATCCGCCGGCCGCGCGCAGGAACTGGTGATCTACGATTTCCTGTGCCGAATCTACGAATCGCAACTCGCCCGAAAACCAAATCATTGAAAGATCACTGATCCCGAAACCGGTTCGATGCGAGCTACGGTATGCCGTCCCCTACAGATACATGCAGATTTTCCACCAACGCAAGGACGAAATTAGCTTCCGCCGGCGCAGGAAAAGAAGCATGTGACCCCCTGCTCGCGCGGGGGGCCCTGAGACAAGAACACGCTCCCTGACGGTCGCGTCTCCGATTCATTTTCAATTTTCAACTGATGGGCGTACCGCATTCGGGGCAGCGGTCGGAAGTGAGGTTATAGAGCAAGTATTCGCATTTCGGGCAGCGGGGTTCCTCGATCTGGATGTTGATCCGCAATTTGCATTTTTCACACACGGCGTCACCAAGAGGGAGGTCTTGTTTTTTGCCACAGCGAGGACACAGGAGCGTAATCGTGGTGCCTTCAACCGAAACCGGTTCCAGCTGCACACGCCGATTCATTCGAGCGAGGATGAGCAATGCAAGCGTTCCGCAACCGGCGGCGATACCGGCGGCACCGATCGTACGACCGAGCATATCTTTCGCCTCGGAGCCCAATAACTTCAAATAAACTTCATTGGCAACAAACCAATCCGAGAGCGCCCCCGTCACGATTACGGCTGCCATTGTTCCCCATCGGACCCATCGCTGCGAATCTTTCAACGGGCAGAACAACAATATGTTGACATACGCAACCACCGCCGAAATGCAAGTCAGCGTGGTGAAGATCGCCGCGCCCAAATCGGAACCGTGACCGGTCCAGATTTGGCTGATCCACATGAACAGTGCCACGCCGGCCGCTGCAATCCCCAACCATCGCCAGCGGCGTCGCTCGGATGTTCCCACCCCTACCAAACAAATCACGGTGATCAAACCATATATTGCTAGCGCCCCCGCCGTTTCCCAACACTTCTCGCTCACTGAACGTGACGAGTAGGCCATGAAGTCCCAAAGCCAGATCGCAATCATGCAGAATACGAACACAGCGATGCTCAAAATCAAACCGACCAAACCTGCCCACCGTGCCCGCTCTGTATGCATCAGCCACAAACACACCATTGCACCCGCAACGCACACCCCCCCAAAAAACATCGTCATGGCAATGTGTTCCGGTCCTTGTCTGCCGAGCAACAAATCGAAGAACTCCCAGATCAGGCCCAGTGCCATCATGAACTCAAGGATGATCGCGCCCATGCCGAGCAGGCCGGCAGAACGGGTGGTTTTGCGATCGACCATGCGTGAAGTCGGGATCAGCAAGCCGGATGCGACTGCGGTTGTAATGCCCGTCCCAACGACGCGCCACATGATGTCCGTTGTGCTGACCAGAATCGCCAGCACCCCGACAACGGCGGTAATTCCCAGCGCCCAGAGCATGATCCGCAAAAAGATTTTCTGAAGTTCCACGAAAACCCCCTTTCGCAAACCCGCATCATCGCTTGTTCGGGACTATGCTATGCCGCTTTCGTCTTAAAATCCTTCCCGGCCCACGGCTTGGCCAGGAAAAGCAAAATCGGTGAGATGATCGCGATGCATCCGAAAATCAGCCACATAGTCTCGGTATCTTTCAACCCCTCCTTGGGACAGTACTTTTCGAGCAACTTTCCGGAATAAATCATCGGTACCAGCACCTTGGTTAAAAACCATGGCAATTGAGCAACGCCCATGTATTGACCGGTGCGTCCTTCGGGAGCGATTTCGGCTGCATACTGTAAAAAAC
Source organism: uncultured Phycisphaerales bacterium (assembly GCA_903905665.1). GTDB lineage: Bacteria > Planctomycetota > Phycisphaerae > UBA1845 > CAIVHJ01 > CAIVHJ01. The sequence goes on along the minus strand of CAIVHJ010000145.1, from coordinate 2,506 downwards.
GCGGCTGCCACATGGCTTCTCCCACCGTCATAATGAGAATATATCCGAACAAGGTCATCCAGCTCGGTTCAATCGCCAGCAGAAAAGCTGGAGCCGCCATGACCAATGTCCCCGAGATCATCATATTATATACCTTGCGTTTTTGTGTGATGGCTGCAATGAGCGGAACAAAGATAAAAATGAGAATAGGATTCGCATTGGAAGCAATTTCGAAATACTTTCCGATCCAGCTGTCCGTATAGGTGCGTGATACATATTGCGGCAAAATAAACCAGTTGTAGGTAAACAATGTTTGCACCGGAATCAAACAAAAAATGAAGAAGAAAAACTTGCCGTCAGACAGCGGATGTCCAGAGATCCATTTCCGAATCGGCCTCATCCATTCCTCAGGAAGCACGATCAGTGCTAACGCGCCCAAAAGCATCGGGCCCCCGATCAGGAATCTCCACGGAATACCCCGGTAATCGGGAATGAAATAGACGGCTGCCAATAATGCGATGAAAACACCCCACATGTGAACAGGAATGAAGCTTGTGCGACCCGAAATCTGCTGAGCCGCATCCCCTACTGAAGTCGGAGTCGATGTTCCCTCCGCCTGTTGCTGTATGACCTCGCGTCCTTGCCGGGCTTCGAGAACAGCATCTGCGACAGTTCGTCGAGACAACAGAACCACTGTGAAAAACAGCGCCAGCAGAGTAAAACCTGTATACACCCAAAACGTACCGCTGATTCCGATGCCGAGGTATTCCTTATCGCGCAACAGAAATGCATATGAAGGCAACCAGCCCCCGAAGTTCATCAGGGCATAAAGCATCGCAAAAGCCATTCCGGCAGTTTTGGGGGTCGTAAACTGTCGTACCGCCGCATAGGCGGCCGGTTGATACATTCCATATCCGACTACAACGATCACAATGCCCAACATGATCAAGAGGTGCCACGTGCTCCATAATCCCGGTTCGTGAGAAACCACCGGAGCAGCAGAAATCACGACCCGACCCACCAACAATAAAATGAAAGAGAGAATCAATGCCGGTCGCACCCCCCATTTGTCCGGGACAAATCCGAAGAACAACATGGCGATGGTGATTCCCGCCGTCAGCACCATAACCATCTTGTGTGAAAGGTCGTCGGCGTGCTCAACCCCCTTAAAGACCTCGTCCGAAAAGTACATGGCCAGATAGCCTAACATCCCAAAATAAACCATTCCCTCGATGAAATATGCGAGATTCACCCCCCACAGAGCGCGCGGGGCGCGAACCAAATCGATAAACGGCTGGACGATTTCTCGAAGTGGGTTCTTGGGGGCGTCGGTGTTTGTTTCTGCCATCGACGGATTCCTTTCGTCAAGAAGGGGCTTGGGACCATTCAAAGTGCGTATTTGTACGGTGAAAATAGCATTTCCGCAACAGGATGGGTTGAATAGAACGATTCCTGCCCTGACAATACTCACGACATGACACCTGCAGGTTTAGAGTCTATTCGGCGTTTATACCCATTCCGATCGAATTTCTTTGGGATCGACGGCATACGGATGCACTACGTGGACGAGGGATCGGGGCCGGTCGTGTTGATGGTCCACGGGAATCCGACGTGGTCGTTCTATTATCGGGAATTGATTAAGGGGTTGTCCGGAAAAAATTACGAATTACGAATTACGAATTACGAAAACGAATCCGCCGGTCGAGACCCATCGAAACTCGTAACTTCTGATCATATCATGGCTCAGTCCTCAGTCCTCAGCCCTCAGCCCTCTTATCGCGTCGTCGCACCGGACCACATCGGGATGGGACTGTCCGACAAACCACAAGACTATCCCTATCGCCTCGCCACGCATATCGACAATCTCGAAAAACTCGTCGAACACCTCGGTCTGAAGGACATCACACTGGCAGTTCACGACTGGGGCGGAGTCATTGGGTTTGGGTTGGCGATGCGACGGCCGGAATTGTTTCGACGATTCGTCATCTTCAACACGGCAGCTTTTTTCGGCCCGTGCCCATGGCGAATCCGAATCTGCCGTTGGCCAATCATGGGAACACTACTCGTCCGCGTGTTCAACGGTTTTGCAGGGACGGCGACATGGATCGCCTGCAAAAAACGAGATCGCATGATGGCGGACGTGAAAAGGGGTTATTTACTACCGTATCAAAACTATCACGACCGAATCGCCATCCACCGATTTGTGCAGGACATCCCGTTGGAACCGAACCACCCCACTCGTGTGTTGATCCAACAAATCGACGACTCCCTCAAAAACCATCGTGACAAACCGATGGTCATCTTCTGGGGAATCAAGGATTTTTGCTTCAATGCGCAGTATTTGGACGAGTGGATTCGACGATTCTCTCGCGCCGTCGTGCACCGCTTCGAGGATGCCGGTCACTACGTCGTCGAAGATTCCCCCGAACAGATCGAACCGTTACTGCTCCGGTTTCTTGAGGAGTCCTGACAAAATCCTCTGCTCATCACAAGTCGGATATCATACGGATTCCATTTGAATCTTGTG
>CAIVHJ010000144.1 GCA_903905665.1 uncultured Phycisphaerales bacterium | reverse complement strand
TTGACTTCCGCCAATTCCTCGGCATTGAGCTGCTTGAGCAGGTCCAGAAGTTGCTGTTTGATGTCCTCGTTTTCGGACATGATCCACGCGTTCGGTGGCCCGCCTTAGAGCCCATCCGAATGAACGACGCATTTCAAACGGGCAAACGTTCGCTTCGATTCGAAGCTACCGTCGGTTCAAGACAGATTGTCTTCGTCATCTTCGCAATCGTCGTTTCGTTACTTGGAGTTTTCCTCCGTGGCCTGATTGACGGCAGGCAGGGTAGCACCGGTCGAGGCCATTTCACCGTGCGAGACGAGATAAACTTCGACGCGACGGTTTTTCTGCTTTCCTGCATCGGTGTCGTTGGTGGCAATCGGACGAAATTCGCCATATCCCATCACGCCGACCCGTTTGGGACTAATCTTGTCGCTCATCAACTCGTTCGAGACGGCAATGGCCCGGTGCGCCGACAGGTGCCAGTTGGTTGGGTGCTTGGAACCGGAATGTTTGATCGGATCGTTGTCGGTGTGACCGACGATGACCACGTCAAACGCCTGGGCCTGCGCCGTGTTGATGATCTGGCAGAAACTGCGAAGGGGGCTCTTGGCCTTTTCCTCCACCATGTCGCTTCCGGAGGTGAAGATCATGTCGGATTTCCATTTGACGACCCCGCGTTCACTGTCGTACTCCACCATATCGGGATGAGCGGCGGCGAATTCCTTGAGGGCTTTGTCCAACTCCGGAGGCAACGGAGTGATCATGATCGGTTTGGAGGGTTCCGTACCCTTCAGTTTTTCAACCATCTCGGTGAGTTTGTTCAGTTTGTCGTACAGCCCGTCCTTCTCGGCGGTCAGGCTCGCGACCATCTGCTTTTCTTTGTCGAGTTCGCCTTCCTTGAGTCGAAGCTGGTTTCGCAGCGATTCGGCCTGCGCCTCGGCATCCAGAGCGCGTTGTTCGGCGGCCAGTTTTTCGCTTTCCAGCGCGCGGTTTTTGAACATCAACTGATCGTAATCACCCTGCCCCACGCAACCCACCAGCAACATTATTCCGCAACCCGTGATCCACAGTGCAGCGCGTCTCATTGCTCATTACTCCTTCAATATGTTCGGGGTTCCCAGAAAGGATTCCCAGATTCGCTACAACGGGTGTGCATTCTATATATCCTGTGGGGAAAATGGAAGTGTGATTGGGGAAAACAACGGTTTTGCGGGTGACGGAATGTAGCCCAATCACTGTGTTTTCAGTGTTGCTTGAGCGGTGGTCGGCGGAGTTCGGCGAGAATCAGCCTTGGCCTCGTTTGCCGAGGAAGAACCCGGCGCCGAAGGCGATCCCGACGACCAGAATAGAACCAATCAACAGATAAATCATGTTGGTGTACAACGGTTCGAGGATTCGGGCCGCCACGCCCTGCAGGTTGGCGGATACCGCGATTCCAGAAACCGCCAGGACCAGAATGGCGCCCAGCATGGCTCCGCTGAGGCCCATTTCGATCGGTCCGCCTTCGTCCTCGACAAGAATCGGGACGGCCACGACCCGCGTGGCGGGGGCGGGGGTCGCCGGCATCTCTGCGGAACGGGCAAATACTTCTTCCCGCGATTTTTCATGCTCGCGTTCATCGGTCATAGCGTCTATGCCGGCGCGGGTGGCTTCGCCCATTTCCGGTAACCCGGCTTCCTGATCCTCGGTGTAAATTTCGTCGAGCAATTCGGCGCCCAGAGACGTGTCGTCGGATTCACGGGTCAGGTCGAGCAGTCCGCTGCTGGAACCGCTGGCGCTGAGCGCGGATAAATCTGCTCCGCTGGAACCAGCTTTTTTGTCGGGGGTCATGACAGTTTTGGCGCGGGGATCGACTTCCTGAACCTCTTCGTCGTCGAAGACGCTGACTCCGACGGAGGTGATGACGGTATCTTCCTTGTCGTCGCCGACGACGGTGGCGTCGCCTTCGGTACGGGCGGCTTCATCGAGCGTGAGCATATCGCTGCCCGTCAGTCCCATGGAGGTTTCGTCGGCGGGTTCCAAAATCAACTCGCCGGTACTCCCGCCAAGACTTCCGCTGAGGGTTTCGAGGTTTTCGGCCAAGCCGTCCACTTCTTCCAATTTGTATTTAATCTCGCCGCCGTCGCGAAATTCACGAAGTTGGCCGTCGCGGACCAACGCCTTGAGTTCGTCGAGCGTCAGGCTGAGTTTTTTGGCTGCTTCCTGTGCGGAGTAAAAAATCTTGGCCATAACCTATACCTCTATGTCGTGTGAAACATTATGCGTCACAAATTCTCAGGTTCGTTCGATGGTTCACCCTGTATGGGACACGCTCGCCCAGGAAAATATCAGGGCTTTGTCCCCGTGTCCGATTCTCCCTTGGCCCGTTGCTGTTCCACCATGGCTTTCACGTCCTGCGGAGTCGGTCCATCTAAATTATAGTCTTCCAGATAGCGGTCGAAAATAAAAGATCGCGCGGAAACGAGACGAAGTTTTTTGATTCCGCCTACGGTCAAGTATTCGTAACACCATATATTACCTGCATCTACGTCCACCATGAACACGCCGTAAGTCGTGGGAGTCAATTGCCCGGTGAATGCAAAAATTCCTCTTGCGCCGGCGGACTGGACATTTTGTGCCCAACTGGGTGTCATCCACGGCTCGTCACGCAACGTCAGATTGATGGCAATCACCGCCAAACAAATCGCAATGACCCACCAAACCGGGTGGGTTTTACGAACCATCGGCGTGTTTCGAGAAGAATCATCCGACATTGCGAATATCCTCTGAGAAAGCCCAACGGATCAGTTCATTATAACCGCAACGACCCCAACGACAAGCACCCCGAAAAAAGTTGCGTTATCGGTGACTTCTGAATAGTGTCGCTTGTTTTCCATGGCATGGAGACTCGCTCGTCAGGAGCGTTCGGCTGAAGTATAGTAATGCGTCTTGGGGAGATCACAAAATTTTCGGGAGCAGGACCATGAATGCCGGAAAAACGGGACAAGCGACTGTTCGGGTGCTGATGGTGGGGCTGTTGGGATTGGCGACGGGATGTGCGGGGTTCCCGTTTGGGAACACCAATGGAAACCAAAACAGCAACGGTGCGAACGGCAACGCCAATGGGAATCAAGGCGGAGGGAGTTTGGACGACCTGCCGGACCTGACGACGAACGATACGCTGGGAACCGGTGAGGGGGAAGATGTGGCAGTGCCGGGGTTGATTCTGGTCGGTTTCGACCAAAATATCGACGATGCGTTGTTCGCCCAGGCGGTGAATACCGTCGCCACGACCATAAGCGGTACATTGCTGGACGAGATTCCGGATATCCGGTGGGCGACGTATGTGGTTCCCGAAGGAAGTGAGCAGCAGGCGATTTCGATAGCGGAGTTGATTGACTCAGTGGAATTCGTCGAAACAGATGCCGGTGGGCGATTGGCAGAGGTGACGGATTTGCTGCCGAACGCGAATTCAGTCGAATTTGGCCAGTATCAGTTGTTTTTGACGGGGGCGATTCAGGCGCGCGGGATTGCCTCGGCGGGAACCGGATCGATCTCGGTGGCGGTTCTGGATTCGGGTGTTGATCTGAGCCATCCCGAATTTCAGGGTGCGGGGGTCGTGGCGGGTGGAAATTATGTGGATGCGACGGGTGGCATTTTGGATGAGGTGGGGGGGGGACACGGGACGGCGGTCGTCAGTTTGTTGGCGGCGAATAACAGCACTGGTGAGATGGCCGGATTGTTGCCGGGATTCAGCGTGAGCGTTCACAAGGTTGCGACGGCCGACGGAGTCTGCCCGCTGGATTCAGTGGTGCTGGGAATCGTCGGAGCCGTCAACGGAAACACCGACAGCGACCTGACCACCGCCGAAATCGCACCAGCGGATGTTTTGTATCTGGGATGCAGTTTTTCGGGGAATTATGCGTCGTTGCGTCGGGTGATCTCGTGGGCGGAGGACCGGCCGGCCGTCGTGATAGCCCCCGCCGGAAATAACGGTCGCAACGGAACGGCGGCGCTGTCCTCGCGTTATCCCGCCGGTTACGACACGGTGGTTTCGGTGGGCGCGAGCGATATCGAGGAGAAACTCGCCGTGTTTTCCAATCGATCCGGTCTGATCGACATCGTAGCGCCGGGAGTGGATTTGCTGGTGGCGGCACCAGGATCGACGTATCGATATGCGGATGGGACTTCGTTTGCAGCGGCTCAGGTGGCGGCGGGTGCAGCTTGGGTTTGGGATCGGAATCCCGGTCTTACCGTTTCCGAATTGCGTGATCGTTTGCGAACACGGGGAGATACTCTCGCTTCCGGCGGAGGATCGGGTTCGTTTTCCGCCAAACGATTGAATTTCGTATCGCTGCTGCTCGATGAAGATCATCCGCCGGAACCGTTCATCATTTCCGACCAGGATTTGGTGGCGGCGACGGGGGTTTCTCGCCATACGCTGGTCAGCAATCAAGCGGGACATTCTTCAACGGGGTACACAGCCGAGGCCTTCAGCAACGAGACGATCTATTGGTATGGATACTTTCCGGGTCATGCGGCGGCGTTTGAGTTGGCGGACGGTGATCAGCGGATATCCCTGACGGTCGAGTCGCTGGTTTCATCGCGGATTGATTTGTTTCTGGATTTCGTTCGCGGGATCACGCTGGGGGACGTAACGGCATATTTCTCGGTGCTGGATCAAGCCGTGGTGAAAGTTCCCGATCTGGGTGGAGCGAGAAGAACAGTGCAGGTGGTGGCGGTATCGAATGGAGTGGAATCCGATCCGCAATCGCTGATCTACAATCCTCTGAAGAAAGGCTATAACGTTTTGGCGTACAAAAACTTCGACAGCTCGGCGTGGTTTTCCCATGAGGAAATCGGGCAGGCGTTTAATCCCGGCGATGCGGATATTCAACTTTTGGGAAGCGGCTCTCAACCGGAAATCAACTGGTCGGGAGAAGCCGCCCACACAATTCAGTTGGGTTCTGATTTGGATCCGACGTACTACGTCACGTCCGAGGGACTGGAGAATCAGATCGAGCCGTCGGTCCAATTGGGTGAATGCGTCGGTGCGGTTGTTCCCGAACAACTTTGTGGAAACGACATCGTGCTTCCGGAGAATCAGATCAGCCGGATCGTCGTTGAGCGATCGGGAACGAGTTCCGATTTTGCGGTGCTCGAACTGATTTATGTGCCGTGAGGATGAAGGAGCGTGCTATGAGCGAACCGATTTCATCACACTCCGAGGAATCGCAAACCGTCGAACCATCACGATCCGGCTGGATGGTCGTGGTGGCCGTGTTATTCGTTGCATTCGGTGTGCTGAGTATGTGGCATTTATTTCAGGGAAGCACTCCGTGGGATCGTGGAAAGATCCTTAACGCCGTGTTTTCGAGCGCGAGTCTGGTCGTTGGGTTGGCGTTGTGGTTCCGCCAGAACTGGGCGAGGTGGCTTGGGATTGTGTGGTTGGCATGGATGTTCGCAACCAAAGTGCTGTGGTGGCATTACAGAGGCGAGTTGGAATCCGGAAAACGTACGATGGCACTTCTGACTTGTCTGATTTGTCTGATGATCCTGTGGTACTTGTATCAGAACCCTTTTCGACCTCGTCAGCATGTCGAGAAGTGACGCATCCGAGTTCTTCCCACCCAATCTGCTGCAAACGAAGTCAAATCAAACGGGTCGAATCAGTTTTTGGGATCGGTCAGGGATTCGTTCAGGAATCGCAGCATTCGCTCGGCATACTTCGGATCCCGGACCAGAGTTTCGCAGTGATCCGCGCCTTCGACGGAATAAAATGATTTGGGTTTTCCGGCGGACTCATAGACTCGACGCCCCTGCTCGAAAGGAACGGTCCGATCCACCGTTCCATGCGTGATGAGAATCGGACGAGGAGAAATTCTCGCGACGACATCGGCTGCCGAAAGATGAAAAAAATCAGCCCCGCTTTCCAGGCTGCCCCACACCATCCCCGCATAAAACGCCCACGGTCGAAACGCCGGATGAAACGGTAAGGCCATTTTTTGCGCCATCTCCCGCGTGGAGGCATAGGGGGCGTCCACGTGCAGCACTTTTAACCGCGAATCTTCTGCGGCCGCCATAATCAACGACACCGCGCCCATGCTGCTGCCCACTCCCACAAACCGCCCGGCGGCGAATGGATACCGACGTTCGACAAAATCCATCGCGGCGATGACGTCGTCTTTTTCACGAGAACCATAAGTCACAGTCCAGCCGCCGCTTTCGCCGTGGCCGCGAAAATCAAACACCAGAACGTTGAATTCACCGTTGTGCAAAATTTCGGCAAATCCCAGCGCACCTTCCCGTGTATCCATCACGCCGTGACAGGCGATGGCGGTTCGACAGGACTGAACTGACGGAATCCACCAGCCGCGCAGAATCGTCCCGTCATGACTTCGAAACGAAATCGGTTCAAACGCCATCCTCAGAAGATCCATCGGATCGGTCGTCAGCCGTCGCTTGAGCGGATGCACCTGCATGTACGACATCAAATAGGGTTGAAGCAGAACCGCCAGCAACACCAGCCAGACCACCGTAGCGGGCAGGCGGTATCGAACGCGGTTCAAGGCGTTTGATGGCAGTATCCCCCGCACAAGTCGAAACCAGCTGCTCTTGAGCAAACGAATCACCAAACCCAATCCCAAAACACAATACGCCACACGGCTGATGTCGCCCGGGTGAAACGGTGTGCGAAGCACAAAAAAATCCATGACGATGATGATCGCCCCGCAGACCAGCAGGCTAATCAGCCAAATCCATTTCCGTCGCGATTGAGGTTGTGCACGCGGGGAAAAGAACCGGGTCACTCCATACGCCAACGGCCAAGCATAGTACACCCGCTCGGACGGGATCGGCGTGATCCAGCCGCACAACACGTACACCAGCCCAAAAGCGAGCACACCTATCACGCCGGCGACAGTTGCTTGCCGTCGGTTTGAACCGCACAGTCGCGCGGGGTCATCGGGAATCGAACCAGCGGAGGAAGGTTCAGGGGAGTTATTCGATCTGCACACTGGCGAGGCCCATGGCGAGGTTGTCGGCGAAGTCAAACACCTTGTCCAGACCCGTCACCAGAAACACGCCCCATACATGAGTGTTCACGCCGCACAACCGGAGTTTATGACTGTTGCTGATCGCGATCTGTTTGCGAACCTTGAGCAATTTGGCGATGTTGGACGAGTTGAGCGAGTTGACGGCGCTGAGGTCGATCACGACGTCCTGATCGGTTTTTTCGTTGACCATGGCGGACAACGCGTCCAGATCGTCGGTGAACTGAGGATCATCCATCGTTTCGACCACCAGAATGCTTTCCGACCAGTTTTGAATGGACATGTTGAATCCTCACCTCAATATGTTGGGTTAAAATGTACTGGCGGGCGTTGTGGCTGTCAACCCGCGATCGACTCGTCATCGAGATCGAATCAGCAATCGACGGTCGATGTTTAACGCTAAGCGAGCGGGTTCAATATCCTTCAAAAAGCGTATGCCGTCCTGATAATAACCCGCTGTACGTTCAAGCGAATCAACCTGCTTCTGCCAATAACGATTGAAAAGTATCATGAACAGTTCCCGCAGGTATTTGCTGAAAATGCTCGCCAGAGCGATCGGCAAATGGTGGCTTTCGCCATCCACCGTAAAATCCACACCCACCACCGCTTCGGATCGGTCGTTGGTGGAATTCCATCGCATTCGATAGCAGCTTTTTTCCGGAGTCTCCTCAAGAATTTCCAGTTTCGCCTGATCGAACGCCGTCAGCAGTCCCCGTGCATGGCTGACCCGCCCCCCCTGCCGATCGATGTGTACGTCGATCCGATTCCCTCTCGGCGGGTGGATTAAATCGTTCATCAGCGCAAGCGTCATCGTCCACAACACAGTAGCTTTGTTCCGCGTGTGCTCGATCATGCGATTGAAGTGCCCTTCGGGCATGACCTCGCACCGGGCATCCACCCATCGCATCGACTGCCCCTGCATGTCGTCCGCCAGAGCGTGAGCATGAATCGCAATCGCGGCGTCCTCGCATGCCACCGGCAACGGCAATGCCCGTTCGGCGTACCAGGGATAACCCGCCAAAACCAGAAGCACGGACGGGCACACGCAACTCAGGAGGTCATCCAGCGTTCGAATAGCCTGACCATTCAGACGCAGGAAACTCAATGCAGTTCGTTCCAGCAGGGCCAGTCCCTTCGGCCCGTGATGGAGTTTCTTGCTGTCGGCGACCGGCAACCGAATTTCCCGTCGACGAATCCGAGGCGTGACGCTCCGATGAAGCAACTTCCACAAGCAGTGGTCCGCCCGATCGTCGGGAATCTCAAACGCCACCCGCGAGACCACCAGCGGCCCCAGGATCGGACCATAACCCGCCTCATCGATCCCCACCACAATCGCCATAACCGATCTTTCAACCCCCTAATCTTTCCGTATCAGCCACATCGCATCCCCGCGAAACACCATCGGCTCGTAATGCGTGCACAGATAATTCCCCATCGCACGATAGTCCAGGCGATCCCTTTCATTCCATTTTCCGTCCCGCATCGCCTCGGCAGCATCGGGACTCAATAAAATCAGCTTCGGTTTGGTCCGCCCAAACGATTCCACCAGATCGTCAATGATGAACTGGCCGTGCCTTCCCGCCTGACCCAGCTTATCCACGCCGATGTATTTCGCTGCACACGGACGCCGCGTCTCCCAGTAAATCCGCGGCTTGTAACCCCACACGAAAATGGCATCGCTTGGCTGGGTGATCTCCGAAATTTTCGCCACCTCAGCCTGAACCCCAAACGGATTCAGATCGTCGTAATGCGAGCTGATCCCGTACGACAACCAACCCCACTGATTGTTCATCGGCGCCACGCACATATACAACACCCACAGCACCCCTGCATACCGCCAAAACACCCGACGCATACCTGCCGGTTGCGATTGATACTGGACCAGCATCAGCGAAAATCCCCACGTCGCCAGCAACACCAGTGGTGTAATGACCGGCGGAAAATAATGATCGTATCGCGCCGGCCCGACCAGCGACAAATAGAGCGCCGTCCCCAGCCATACCCCCAGTAGAACCAGCATGGAAAGAGCGTCAGTCCCTTGTTGCGGCGCCGACTTCCTGTCGGCGGAAGAGCGCTGCCGGCGAAAATCCCACAGCAACGCTCCCGTAAATACAATCGCCGCACCACTGAGAATCAGCGGTAACGCCAGAACCTTCAGATGATCGTTCCATCCATAAATCGAACTCGGAAACGTCGTGGCGCTTCCACCGGGTTCAAAATTCAACAGATTGAAACCCACAATCGCATACCCCGCCCACTTCAAATCACCCGTGAACCACAATCCGATCACGGCAATCCCCAGCGCCAACGACCACCCTCCCAGTCCCCAGGCACACTGCCGCCAAGTCGTCTTGAAATCCTGTTTTCGCAGCAACCACAGCACGACCTGATGAACCCCCATCGCCGCAAACGCCGCGATTCCGATCTGCTTTGAAAGCATCGCCCAACCGGCCCAGAATCCCGCCCACACAAAACCATTCCGCCGGAGCCTGCCGTGTCCTGCATCTGCTCTCTCTTCTCTGTCTCGAAGCAATGTCTTCTGATACGCGCGAATGGCTGCCAACTCAAACAACACCACGAATGTTTCGCATCGGTTCGTCCCGCACCGATACAT
>CAIVHJ010000143.1 GCA_903905665.1 uncultured Phycisphaerales bacterium | reverse complement strand
GCCGGGACTCGGCAAAACCACGCTGGCTTTCGTCATCGCCAACGAAATGACGACTCAATTGCCTCGTGTGACTTCCGGGCCGGCGCTGAACAAAACCTCCGATCTGATGAGCGTGCTGACCAACCTTGAAACCGGCGATATTCTCTTTATTGACGAAATTCATCGCTTGCCGAAAATCGTCGAGGAATTTCTGTATCCGGCGATGGAGGATTTTCGGGTCGATTACACGATCGACAGCGGTTTGGCGGGGCGGACGGTCCGGTTCGCACTCAAGCGTTTTACGCTCATCGGTGCGACCACCCGCGCCGGAATGCTCACTGCCGCGATCCGCGATCGGTTTGGAATCCAGTATCACCTCGACTTTTACTCGGCGGACGAATTGGCCACGATCGTCTCGCATTCCGCCCAAAAATTGAAAATCCCCGCCACTCCGGAGGCCCTGATGCTCATCGCCCGCCGCAGCCGGGGCACCCCGCGCGTCTCGAACCGACTCCTGCGTCGTGTCCGGGATTTCGCTCAGGTGATGGGCAACGGTAAATTGGATCCGGCGATCGTCGAACAGGCTTTGGCGGTTTTGCGCATCGACGCGCTCGGGCTGGACGATCTCGATCGGAATTATCTGATGAGTTTGATTCAAATCTATCGGGGCGGGCCCGTCGGCATCGAAGCGCTGGCCGCCACAATGGGGCAGGAACGCGACACGCTGGAAGATGTCGTCGAACCTTACTTGCTTCAATTGGGCTTCATCATACGAACGCGGCAGGGACGTGAGGCGTCTCGTTTGGCCTGTGACCATCTGGGCTTGACGTTTCCCACGAGCGAGCGTTCGGGAAACACGTTATTTTGAACGTGAATCATCCTTCGTTTTGAACAAAAAGCCGAATCCAACCCCCGTCAGGGCACATTCCATAAGCAGTTTGATCTTTTCGCTGAACTGGTCACATCTCCCATGGCAAATGGATCTAAACAGATGCGGAAGGGCACGTCGGTAATTTCCTCGGCGTAGATGATATCTCCCTAAATTCATCAATCGCGTTCCATAGGATCGTTGCCAATCGGCGCACAGGTGACGTTGCTCGCAAAACAGTCTTCGGTGCTTTATGAGACAGGCGAGATACATCTCCAGGCGTACTTCCGAGGATTGAGTGATGTTGGATTGATGTTCACGATGGTATGTTAAAATCTGCGGCAAGACGGGTAGTTCGTAACGTGCCGCCAGGCGAATGAATAAGTCCCAATCCACAGATTGCTTCAGGTTGGCATCGAAGTTGCCCACGGTTTCAAAGCAACTTTGATGGATTAACAACCCCGAATGGCTGCATCCGAACGGCTGACCATAGACGAGCCGATTCCATAATTCAGCAGGGGGGAAACCGGGCATATCAATCGGCGGATCGCCTGACTCATAAAAAGTGCGGGCCAGCGTGAGACTGATCCTCCGATCAGGCTGAGTTTGGACGTGCTCCCATTGAAGCTGGAGTTTCTCTGGAGACCAAAGGTCATCCGCATCAAGGAATGCCAACCACTCAAAACGGGCCTCGGAAATCCCGCGATTGCGGGCAGCGGCATTTCCCTGATTATTCTGACGCACATAACGCACTGGTGGGCAGAATCTTCCGGCGATTTCACCTGTTTGATCCGTCGAGCCGTCATCGACTACAATGATTTCGAGATTCTTGTAAGCTTGATTCAGGACGGTCTGGATTGACTCAGAGATATAGCGTGCGGCGTTATAAGCCGGAATGATGACGCTGATTTCAGGTTGTTTTGGTGTATCGATCATTGCAGATGTCAAAGTCGTGAAAGGAACCTGCTCCCGAACTCCGGGATGGCGATGATCATACTACTCTGAAAGGAACACCATGTACAGAACTTCTTCATCGCAATCCGAGTCCAGGGTAAATTGGTGAGAAGAAACCTAAAAAAGCGTGCACGTGGACGGAACAACAATTGTGGATTACTTAATATGTTATTATGTAATAATGGAATAATGTAATTTCATAATAAGAAAGCAGGCTGTGTCTATGTCTCGAGGAAGATCACATCGGCGTCACTCAGAAACCCCCCGGAAATGTCCGGTCCGAAATGTCGTTTCTGTTCGTGGTGATGCTGTGGGTTATGGGATTTGTATACACTGGGTACTGCGTCAGGGTCGTCAGAATCGTCATCTGGCCCTTGGTACGTTACTCGTTCAGAAATACAGGGGGTCAAACCACGACAAACCCGCCGCTCAATTAGCCCGACGCATGACTCGCACGATCGATTCGGATGGTATGGCTTTGTTGATGAATGCGCTGAGCCACAGATTACGGATCGTGATTCTGTTTCATCTCTTTGAGGGACAGTGTGCGTATGGCGATCTCACGCGATTGACGGGGCTTGGAGCAGGACCGCTTTACCATCATATTCACGCCTTACGGGCAGCGGGTTTGATCGGCCCGCCCGAAAGGAATCTCTATTGCCTGACCGATCTGGGTTATAAACTGACGCTTCTTCTGGTGGGGCTCTCGAAATTACCCCAATCCAAACCTCTTTTCCTGAGAAAACCACGCCGGTTAGGTCGTTTGCCGACTAAGAGCCTATCCGGATAACCCGCATGGCCGCGACGG
>CAIVHJ010000142.1 GCA_903905665.1 uncultured Phycisphaerales bacterium | reverse complement strand
CGAATCCATTTGCACCGGACTCGAAGTTGAAAGTATGGGTTGACGGCGAGCTGGTTTCGGGAGACCAGGCCAAGATCAGCGTGTGGGACCACGGATTGCTTTATGGAGACGGGATTTTTGAGGGGATTCGGGTGTACAGCAGGAAGATTTTTGCCTGCGAAGAGCACGTCAAGCGATTTTATGAGTCGGCCAAAGCCATTGGTTTGGTGTTGCCGATGACGCCGGTAGAGCTAACCGCCGCGATGAATGAAACGGTCGCGGTCAACAAAATTTCGGACGGTTATATTCGGCTGGTGGCGACTCGCGGGGTGGGCACGCTGGGTCTGAGTCCCAAGAAAACCGCGCATCCTTCGATCATCATCATCGCCGCTACGATCGAACTTTATCCGCCGCAGTTATACCAGACCGGTTTGAAGTTGCTCAGTTCGTCGTATACTCGGAATCATCCGAATTCGTCTTCTCCGCGGATCAAGTCGCTCAATTACCTGACGAATATCCTGGCCAAAATGGAGTCTCAGGCGCTCGGCGCCGATGAGGCGGTCATGTACAACCACGTCGGCGAAGTGAGCGAGTGCTGCGGGGACAACCTGTTTATTGTTCGCAACGGAGAATTGCAGACGCCCGACACGTCATCCGGGATTTTGGAAGGCATCACTCGTGACATTGTCATCAAGTTGGCGAAGAAACGCGGCATGGTGGTGACGGAAAAACGACTGGTTCGCACGGACCTGTACTGCGCCGAGGAATGTTTCTTGACCGGAACGGCGGCCGAGATCATTGGCGTGGTGGAAATCGACGGTCGGAAGGTCGGTGACGGCAAGCCCGGCAGAATTACCCAAATGCTCAAGGCGGACTTTGATAAGCTTCGCGGTTGATGGTTCAAGTTTTATTTATCGTTGAATAGACAAACAATCCCGTCCGCTGAATTGGGGCGACGCGCGGGCCAAAGCTTCCACGCCGCCCTTCGGGCGTGCCGCTAAACGATTGGTTGATGCGGTTTGCTGTGAGGGTGGTGGTTTCGAGAACGCGCTCCTTTCCCGTCGTGTCTCTGATGAGGTGGTGGTAAAGAACGCGCTCCCTGACGAGCGCGTCTCCTTGTTTATCTGTTCAAAGATCAATAGCAACGTCCGAATAAAATGCTCCAGTGCTGGTTGTGGTGGGGGAGTTGCTCCAGATTTCGCGTTGGGGTCTGTGTTCGTTTGCTTTGTCTCGCAATACAAGTCTGTTCGTGATTCATCCGATATCAGATCATGTTGTTCTTCGGACAGAGGAGATTCTCTTGTCTCTGTGGTGGTTGGCGGCAGTATTTTTCGCATTTTGGGGGGCGATAGCCTTCTTGCGCATCGTGGGAAATCAAGTCCAGTATCTTCAACAGGTAGTGGATTTTGAGCGACGGCGGCGACAAATACGATCGGAGAGACAAGAGGAAGAGGAAACGAGCGAAGTTCCAATTGTGGCAGAACACGTGACGACCCTCCCGCAGTAATCCAATCGTGTCATCAATTGTTTCAGGATTGGGTTGCCCCATTCGATTCGTCGATCTCTTGAACCCATTGACCGGTATGGGGTTTCGGCGTACATTGGAAATTAAAGGACGATTTTTCTATCATCCATATCATCCCGTCGAGGAGGATACCATGCCGACGCCCTATGCTCGATTAAGCGGTACCCGAACGTGGGTGAAATTCCTGGCGATTCTCTACATCCTGATTGGATTGGTTTTGGCGTTGTATGGGTTTTGCCCCGATCGGGCGGCTCCGTCGAATTACACCGTGGGGATTTTTTACGTTTTGGCCGGCGTGTTTGTCATTGCCGGAGGTGGATTGCTGCTGGGGTTGTTTGCTCTGTTGTTCAAGATTGAGGCCGACGCCTATCGTTTTTTCGAGTTGATGATTGAATCCAACGCCACGCAGAATCAAGTGGCCAAGATGCTGGGCGTGATTCGAGACAACAGTTTGATTTCAGATACCACCAAGTCGATTACCCATCGGAACATGGAGCGCGACGCTCTGCGCAAGGCCATTCGCGAAGACATTCTCAAGGAAGACTGGGAATCGGCATACAGTTTGATCGAAGACATGGAAAAGCGATTCGGGTATCTGCTGGAGGCGTACAGTTATCGCAAGGAGGTTGACGAATTCCGGGCCAAGGTGATCGAGGACAAATTGCAGACCTCGCTGCGTTATGTTCGGGTATTGATCAACGAGCACAAATGGGATTATGCCCGTGCGGAAATTGATCGGGTGTTGAAGTTGGCTCCGGATGATTCGCGGGTTCGCGAGGTCGTTGATGAGTTGACGCGGAAACGGGACGCCTACAAGGAAAATCTGCTCCAACAGTGGCATGAGGCGGTGGAGAAAAAAGATTTGGACAGAAGCATCGAGTTGATCCGGGAGATTGATCCTTACTTGACGCGGGAGGAGGCGAAGAAGCTGGAGGATTCCGCCCGGTCGATCTTCAAAGCCAAACTGCTGGATTACGGAATCAAATTCCGCGAGGCGGTGACAGACAAGCGATGGAAAGACGCCATGGATATCGGCACGCACATCCGGGCGGAGTTTCCGAACAGCAAGATGGCTCAAGAGGTGACGGAGTCGATGGAAGCCTTAAAAGCCAAGGCCACCGCTTCTACCCCTCAATAAGCGTCGGTTCAATTCGTGTTTTTTTCCGATTCTGCATTGCTCCGATATTCAACGTCCCATAATTCGACCCTTATCATGACGTGGAGCGTGTTTTCTCCACCTCCCCAGACCCGCATTTTCCGGGCGTTCCATCATTTGAGGCTGCCGGTCTCGACACTCCAGTCGGCGTGAAAGCCAACCGATAATTTCAATAAGGTTGCGCGTTAATCACCGGCATATCTTATGCTTGGGGTGGACACGCGCGAGCCGTTCTCGTCGGTTGTGCTATGCCTATAGAGCCTTCTGAATAACCTTGACAGGCATGGTAGATTGTGGGGAGTGTTGGATCAAGGCAATCTTTTGAGCAAGGAGGCGAGCGATGGAACGACGACTGG